>NZ_JBMKIC010000049.1:0-23975 GCF_049238665.1 Enterobacter cloacae complex sp. IR5450 | reverse complement strand
TAACGAGATGAAAAAGCTGGGAAAAGAGTACAGTAATATGGTCATGGTGGCATGACCATATTACTGGGGATCCCTCAGCCCTTAGGGAGAGGGCTGGGGTGAGGGCATCAGACCGCAGAAAATCTTGCCCGGTGGCGGCTGCGCCTTACCGGGCCTACATCACTCATCCACACTTTGTGATCGTCTTCTTTTTATTAAGCGCCATAAGTAAAAACTCCTTTCCTTCCCCTCCCGCTGGGGTTATGGTCGGATAGTTTTTTGACCATCCGCTCAAAATAAAAAGATAACAAACTGAATATTCAGGGGAAAATATGCGCAAGATCACACTGGCGCTCAGCGCCGCCTGCTTATTGTTCTCGCTTAATAGTACCGTTGTTGCGCGGGCTTCTGCACCCACGCCGCTTTACACCGGCACCACCGCCGCCATTCTTGCCGAACAGGCCCCCATTCACTGGGTTTCAGTGGCACAAATTGAAAACAGCCTGACGGGTCGCCCGCCGATGGCCGTGGGCTTCGATATTGACGATACCGTTCTCTTCTCCAGCCCCGGTTTCTGGCGCGGCAAAAAAACGTACTCCCCGGACAGCGAAGCCTATCTGAAAAACCCGGAATTCTGGGAAAAGATGAACAACGGCTGGGATGAGTTCAGTATCCCGAAAGAGGTTGCCCGCGCGCTGATCGCCACGCACGTAAAGCGCGGCGACAGCATTTACTTCGTGACCGGACGTAGCCAGACCAAAACCGAAACCGTCTCGAAAACGCTACAGGATGATTTTCTGATCCCGGCGGCCAGCATGAATCCGGTCATTTTTGCCGGGGACCAGGAAGGGCAAAACACCAAAACCCAGTGGCTGGAAAAGAAAAATATCAAAGTGTTCTACGGGGATTCAGATAACGACATCACCGCGGCGCACGACGTGGGAGCCAGAGGCATCAGGGTGTTACGCGCCTCGAACTCCACCTACCGACCGCTGCCGATGGCCGGAAAATTTGGTGAAGAGGTGATTGTTAACTCTGAATACTGATGTATTAACGGCGGGGTGAATGCTTTTTTAAGCAAATCTCGCTGCGCGGGTTTTACCTTTCGCTTTCTTGCTGCACACTTAGAAAGATTCACCTTTCATAATGGAGCAGCACATGTGGTATCAACAGACCCTGACCTTAAGCGCAAAACCACGCGGATTTCACCTTGTGACGGACGAAGTCATCGGGCAAATCCGCGACCTGTCGCGCGTCAAAACGGGTTTGCTGCATCTGCTGCTTCAGCACACGTCTGCTTCTCTCACGCTTAATGAAAATTGCGATCCCACCGTCCGGTCCGACATGGAGCACCATTTTCTGAAGAGCGTCCCGGACAACGCGCCTTATGAGCATGACTATGAGGGGGCGGACGATATGCCTTCGCATATTAAATCCTCCCTGCTGGGCGTCTCGCTGATGCTGCCGGTCCACAACGGACGGCTACAGCTGGGAACGTGGCAGGGGATCTGGCTGGGAGAACATCGCATTCACGGTGGTTCGCGTAAAATTATCGCAACGCTACAAGGGGAATAAAGATGACAATTTCGGAGATACTTCAGTACTGCATGAGCAAGCCGGGGGCGGAACAAAGCGTACACAGCGACTGGAAAGCCACGCAGATCAAAGTGGGGGATGTGTTGTTCGCGATGGTGAAAGAGGTGGATGCGCGGCCTGCGGCATCACTGAAAATCAGTCCTGAACTGGCCGACTTACTGCGCCAGCAGCACGATGATGTCAGGCCTAGCAAGCATCTGAATAAAGCACACTGGAGTACGGTGTTTCTCGACGGCTCGCTGCCAGATTCGCAAATTTACTACCTGGTGGATGCGTCGTATCAACAGGCGGTAGAACTGCTGCCGGAAACGATCCGACAGCAGCTCTCCGTGTAACGATTACAGCAACGGTTTGAGGAAGCGCGCGGTGTGCGAGGCTTCGCACTCTGCAACGGTCTCTGGCGTACCGGAGACGAGGATTTCACCGCCGCCGCTGCCGCCTTCCGGGCCGAGATCGACAATCCAGTCCGCGGTTTTAATCACGTCCAGGTTGTGCTCAATCACCACGATGGTGTTGCCCTGATCGCGCAGCTGGTGCAGCACGTCCAGCAGCTGCTGGATATCCGCAAAATGCAGGCCGGTGGTCGGCTCGTCCAGAATGTACAGCGTCTGACCGGTACCACGTTTAGACAGCTCACGCGCCAGCTTCACGCGCTGCGCTTCACCACCGGACAGCGTTGTCGCTGACTGCCCCAGACGGATATAGGTCAGACCCACATCCATCAGGGTTTGCAGCTTACGCGCCAGCGCAGGGACGGCGTCAAAGAACTCGCGCGCCTCTTCGATGGTCATATCCAGCACTTCGTGGATGGTCTTGCCTTTGTACTTAATCTCCAGCGTTTCACGGTTATAGCGCTTGCCTTTGCACTGGTCGCACGGCACGTAGATATCCGGCAGGAAGTGCATCTCAACCTTGATTACGCCGTCGCCCTGGCACGCTTCACAACGGCCGCCGCGCACGTTAAAGCTGAAACGTCCTGGCGTGTAGCCGCGCGAACGCGCTTCCGGCACGCCGGCAAAGAGTTCACGTACGGGCGTAAAGACGCCGGTATAGGTCGCCGGGTTGGAACGCGGCGTACGGCCAATCGGGCTCTGGTCGATGTCGATAACCTTGTCGAAATGCTCCAGCCCCTGAATGTCGCGGTACGGTGCAGGTTCAGCCAGCGTCGCGCCGTTCAGCGCCGTCTGCGCAATCGGGAACAGCGTATCGTTGATCAGCGTCGATTTACCGGAACCGGACACGCCGGTGATGCAGGTGAACAGCCCGACAGGCAGCGTCAGGGTCACGTCTTTCAGGTTGTTGCCGCGCGCCCCGGTTAGCTTCAGCACTTTTTCCGGGTTCGCCGCCACGCGCTGTTTTGGTACTTCAATTTTGCGCTTGCCGCTCATGTACTGGCCGGTCAGCGACTCGGGCACCGCCATAATGTCTTTCAGCGTCCCTTCTGCCACCACCTGTCCGCCGTGCACGCCAGCGCCCGGGCCGATGTCGATCACGTGGTCCGCGGCGCGGATCGCATCTTCGTCGTGCTCGACCACGATTACCGTGTTGCCGAGGTTACGCAGGTGAACCAGCGTGCCGAGCAGGCGTTCGTTGTCGCGCTGGTGCAGGCCGATAGACGGCTCATCCAGCACGTACATCACGCCGACCAGACCGGCACCAATCTGGCTCGCCAGACGGATACGCTGAGCTTCACCGCCGGAGAGCGTTTCAGCCGAGCGGGAAAGCGTCAGGTAGTTCAGGCCAACGTTCACCAGGAACTTCAGGCGATCGCCAATCTCTTTCAGCACTTTTTCGGCGATTTTTGCGCGCTGGCCGGAGAGCTTCAGGTTGTTAAAGAAGTCCATCGCGTGGCCGATGCTCATGTCTGAGATGGTCGGCAGCGCCGTGTTTTCGACAAACACGTGACGCGCTTCGCGACGCAGACGTGTACCCTCGCAGGTGGCGCAGGAGCGGTTGCTGATGAACTTCGCCAGCTCCTCACGCACCGCGCTGGATTCGGTCTCTTTGTAGCGGCGCTCCATGTTGTGCAGCACCCCTTCGAACGGGTGGCGACGCACGGAAGTGTCACCGCGATCGTTCATGTACTTGAACTCAATGTTCTCTTTGCCGGAACCGAACAGGATCACTTTATGTACGTTCGCGCTCAGGCTGGCCCACGGGGCTTCAACGTCGAACTTGTAGTGCTCCGCCAGCGACTTCAGCATCTGGAAGTAATAGAAGTTACGCTTGTCCCAGCCGCGAATGGCGCCACCCGCCAGCGACAGCTCCGGATTCTGGATCACGCGGTCAGGGTCGAAATACTGCTGAACGCCCAAGCCGTCACAGGTCGGGCACGCGCCCGCCGGGTTGTTGAACGAGAACAGGCGCGGTTCCAGCTCGCGCATGCTGTAGCCGCAAATCGGGCAGGCAAAGTTGGCGGAGAAGAGCAGCTCTTCCGCTTTTGCATCGTCCATGTCTGACACCACCGCCGTGCCGCCCGACAGTTCCAGCGCCGTTTCAAAGGATTCCGCCAGACGCGTCGCCAGATCTTCACGTACCTTAAACCGGTCAATCACCACTTCGATGGTGTGTTTCTTTTGCAGCTCCAGCTTTGGCGGATCGGACAGGTCACACACTTCGCCGTCGATACGGGCGCGGATATAGCCCTGGCTTGCCAGATTTTCCAGCGTTTTAGTGTGTTCGCCCTTACGCTCTTTAATGATTGGCGCCAGCAGCATCAGGCGTTTGCCTTCCGGCTGCGACAGCACGTTATCCACCATCTGGCTGACGGTCTGGGCCGCCAGCGGAACGTCGTGATCCGGGCAGCGCGGCTCGCCCACGCGCGCATACAGCAGACGCAGGTAGTCATGGATTTCGGTAATGGTACCGACCGTGGATCGCGGGTTATGCGACGTGGATTTCTGCTCAATGGAGATAGCAGGAGACAACCCTTCAATGTGGTCGACATCCGGTTTTTCCATCAGCGACAGGAACTGACGCGCGTACGCCGAGAGCGATTCAACGTAACGACGCTGTCCTTCGGCATACAAAGTGTCGAAAGCCAGTGAGGATTTGCCAGACCCCGAAAGCCCGGTCACGACGATGAGTTTGTCGCGAGGGATTATGAGGTTGATATTCTTGAGATTGTGGGTGCGGGCGCCCCGAACTTCGATCTTATCCATTCACCTTTCCCGGTTGGAACACGGATTGCCTGATTTGTTTGAAGGACAAACGGCTGTCAGAAACGGCTAATTATGACACAAAATGACCTGTTTGAATATACAGTATTGGAATGCATTTTCTGATTCACTGTGTAACAATGTCGAGTCCGCGAGAGAACTCTGGAACATGCTACGCAACTATCAAAGTGTCGCATGGAAATGGTACACTCGCGCGTTTACACTATTAAGAAACGTATTCAGGAGACACGAACATGGCCAGCAGAGGCGTAAACAAGGTGATTCTCGTCGGTAATCTGGGCCAGGACCCGGAAGTACGCTACATGCCGAGTGGTGGCGCAGTTGCCAACATTACGCTGGCTACTTCCGAATCCTGGCGTGATAAAGCGACCGGTGAAATGAAAGAGCAGACCGAATGGCACCGCGTTGTGCTGTTTGGCAAACTGGCTGAAGTGGCCGGTGAGTATCTGCGTAAAGGCTCTCAGGTTTACATTGAAGGCCAACTGCGTACCCGCAAATGGACCGATCAATCCGGTCAGGAAAAATACACCACGGAAGTGGTGGTGAATGTTGGCGGCACCATGCAGATGCTGGGTGGCCGTCAGGGCGGCGGCGCACCGGCAGGTGGCGGCCAGCAGCAGGGCGGTTGGGGCCAGCCTCAGCAGCCGCAGGGCGGCAATCAGTTTAGCGGCGGCGCGCAGTCCCGTCCGCAGCAGCAGTCTGCTCCGGCACCGTCTAACGAACCGCCAATGGATTTCGACGACGATATCCCGTTCTGATATCCAGACGCGTGAAACACAAAAAACCCAGACAATGTCTGGGTTTTTTTATAACAGGCTATCAGGAAATCACCATCGGCCAGTCTGGTGGGGTGTGGCTCATGGCTTCAACCATCACCACTTTAATGTTTTCCCAGACGGCGGCTATATCCACTAGCGTAATACCGAGCAAACCTGTTGCGAACCAGCATGCGGCGCCTAACCCTAACAGGGTGCTAATCACAGCAAGACCTGCGTAGTCGGACTTTCGGAACTGAATGTTTAACGTGCTGGCCAGGAACATCAAAACCGCGCTCAACAACGGCCAGCGCAGGAGCACCATGCTGGTGGTAATGGTTGCCATAAAACCCATCCTCGACAAAACAGACGAACTGGAATGAAACAATGTTTCTCGTTACATAAGATGTGTGAACTATATCACATTTGCTGTTTTATTAGCCAGTATCCGCGTGAGGTAAAAGTGGGTTTATTACCAGGGAAAATATATCGTCGTCGCTCGTATCCGCGTCTGGTCGGAATTTTTATTTTTAATTCATTCAGATAGCAAAACCTTTGCAAAACACCTTCGGCTGTATAGCGTTTACAGCAGTATGTCTATGGATTATGCTTGTGTGGAACAATAAATGTACCCGCAGAAATAATTCATCGCATTGAATTAATTGCCTTTTTTGGATTTTATATTCTTTGTTTTACACTCAGCATGCTCTTTGATTTCGTGGTCTTATTCTTTTATTCAGATATGAGTTATTGCGGTTGCTCTCTCGATTAATGACCTGCGAAAAGATAATGAAAGAACAAAGACGCGAGATTATTAACGACAGCATGCAGGCGCTGCACGCCCTGGCGAAGCTGATGCCGCAACTCAACGCGCAGTGTTCGCCGGTGGAAATGCTGGAAACCATCAACAGCGCTCTGGGGGCAAATCTCTCGTGGGTCAGTGTCGAATCCGCAGACGGGCCGCGCGTGGTTTGTGCCGGCGACGTGACGTGTCACGCCTTCAACGTGGCGGATTTTCTTGCCAGCACCCTGTTGCAGCGGCATCACCGCGCCTGGCGCGTTATCTACTGGAAAGCGCATATTGGCCGGGCGGTATTTTCCCCTCAGCACCCGGGCTATGCGCGGCTGCAAAGCGGCGTCCTGTGTAAACTCTCAGCGCATGGCAGACAGTGCAGTGGTTATTTCTTTTTGGCTTTTAATGGAAAACTTACCTCGTTGCCGATACTGAAAAATATCGTGGTGGTATTGGTTGAGAAGCTAAAAGATTATTTTGATGACATCATCGTGCGGGAAAAAACGGCGCAAGAAATGCAGCGCGTCGTCACGCAATATAAAACCTTATTTGAGCGTGCGCCGGTATTAATGAACGCCTTTGACAGGCATAACCGGTGTGTATTGTGGAATGCCGAATGCGAAAAAGTCTTTGGCTGGAGTATGACTGAAATCGACGAGCACCCCGATCCACTGGCCCTGTTTTATCCGGATCCCGAGGAGCGACAGCGCGTGCAGGAGTCGGTTCGTTTCGCACCACTTAAGGATATGTACGAATGGCACCCGGTGCGTAAAGACGGGACGCAGTTAACGATTCTCTGGTCAAACATCCTTTTGCCGGATAACTCCATTCTCAATATTGGCCTGGATATCACCGAACGTAAAAAAGCAGAACAGCAGCTGACCGTCAAAGCCACCACGGACGATCTGACGGGCTGTCTGAATCGCTCGACAATCTTACAGCAGCTCAAAATGGCGCTGGCAGCCAGTTCGCCGCAGGATGTCAGTAGCCACTTCTGTCTCCTGATGTTCGATCTCGATTATTTCAAGCAGATTAACGATCGGTGGGGACATCAGGTTGGCGATGCGGCATTGATTCACTTTTGCGACCGTATTCGCGAGGTGAGCCCGGCCGGGTCAGCGCTGGGACGGGTGGGGGGCGAAGAGTTTGTTCTTCTGCTGGCGCGTACGGATGGTATGGCCGCTACGTTGCTCTCTTCTCGCCTGCGTGCCGCGCTGATCTCAAAACCGCTGCGTGTGGGCGATAAAACGCTGGTACTCTCCTTCAGCGCCGGGGTGGTTGAAGTCTGTCAGGGGCAACGAGATACTTCTGCCATACTGATGCGTGCCGATAAGGCATTATATGACGCCAAGCGTACGGGAAGAGGAAAAACGGTCCTGGCGTCTGATTATTTATAAATCAGCATAAGAACAAAGAGCAGGCTATTTCAGCCAGCGAATTTTCCACACCTGTCGCGGGTAATTATTTTCCTTATCAGAAACGAAATGAATACTTTTAGTTTGGCTTACGGGAAAATATTATCGGCATCACGAATTTTAGGATTTTTAATACCAAAAGTCAGTTGCTAACTTCCTATGATTCATGCAACGTAATCACCTGTTTATCAAAGCAGCCGGTCTTCATTGCTACAGGCGTACAACATGCAGGGATACAGAGCGGGAAATGAATCGTAGCGCGCGGCGCAAAATGCTCAAAGTGGTCGGGATTATCATGGTAGTTATGCTGCCGGTGATGCTTGCGCTATGGTTTGCCCAGCTTAGTGCAGTGTCGGAAATCAGCGCCCAGCTGCGCACGTTTGCTGAACTTGCTTTAAATAAAACTGAACGGGTTATTCAACAGGTTGACCTGGCCCGGAAAGACGCGGAAAAATATCAGGGCAAAGTGTGTACGCCGGAGCATCGTCAATATATGTTGAACGTTCCCCGCGGTCGCCTTTTTGTTGCCGATTTAATTTATGCTGATGGCCAGGACTTTCTCTGCTCGACCCTTTTTACGCCGGAACACCCTTACATCATCCCCGCTGCCAATTACACACGTAAACCCGACGTTGCTATCTGTTATTTTCGCGATACACCATTTTTTAATGGTTATAAAATGATATATATGCAGCGAGGAAATTATGTCGCAGTGGTCAACCCGCTTTCGTACAGTGAGGTGATGTCAGACGATCGTTCCCTGTCGTGGGGAGTGTATGACACCGTCAGCAATGCATTCTTTTCTGTGAGCCAGAAAGCCAATATTTCTTTATTGCATTCGATGCTTCGACATCAGGAAACGACTTTTCAGAAAGATGACCGTTTTTATACGATCGTAAAATCAGAGCAGCGGCCAATTGCGGCCATCGTTTCAACCTCCAGTGCCCGTTTTTATAAAACGCTTTATCATCAGGCTACCCTGACGCTACCGCTAGGGATAATTTGCAGCATTATTATTCTGCTGGTGTGGTCGCGTACACACCGTGAATTCAATTCGCCTGGCCGACTTCTGCACCGGGCGCTGAATAAACGCCAGCTGTGCGTCCATTATCAGCCCATTATTGATATTAAAAATAACCAATGCGTGGGGGCAGAGGCGTTGTTGCGCTGGCCTGGATTCAACGGTCAGGTTATGAGCCCGGCGGAATTTATTCCTCTGGCAGAAAAAGAGGGGATGATTGAGCGCATTACGGATTACGTCGTGGAGGAGGTGTTCAGCGATCTGGGGCATTTTCTTGCCGCTCATCCCGATCTGTATGTCTCGATTAACCTGTCGGCGTCAGATTTCCACTCTTCGCGTCTTATCGCCCTGATCTCCGACAAAGCCCGCTTTTACTCGGTTCGCGCGCAGCAGATCAAAATTGAGGTGACGGAGCGGGGGTTTATTGACGTGCCGAAAACCACGCCGGTCATTCAGGCGTTTCGTCAGGCGGGGTATGAAGTGGCGATTGATGATTTCGGAACCGGCTACTCTAACCTGCATAACCTCTATTCGCTGAACGTCGATATCCTGAAAATCGACAAATCCTTTATCGATACCTTAACCACCAACAGCACCAGCCACCTGATTGCCGAGCACATCATTGAGATGGCGCAAAGCCTGCGGCTGAAAACCATTGCGGAAGGGGTCGAGACGGGGGAGCAGGTGAGCTGGCTGCTGAAGCGTGGCGTACAGTATTGCCAGGGATGGCACTTCGCGAAAGCGATGCCGCCCCAGGCATTTATGGCCTGGCAGCAGCAACCCTTGCGTTAACACGCATTAATTGAGCTGATGGCGGTAGTCGCTCGGCGTACGGTCAAACTCGCGGCGGAAGACGCGGGAAAAGGTCTGCTGCGACACATAGCCCAGATCCATTGCGATATCAAAAATGGGCCGCTGCGTTGAGCGTAACGCCTGCGCCGCCAGCAGGAGCCTGCGCTGGCGAATGTAATCACCCAGCGTTTGATGCATTACGGTGCGGAACATTCTCTGTAAATACCATTTCGAATAGCCCGACTTTTTAGCGACCACATCAATGTTCAACGGCTGGTCGATATGTTCATCAATCCATTCAATAAGCGTCTGAATAATTTGCTGATGCGACATAAGGTTACCCCTCTGTGGAGACATCTGTCCTGGTTGATTCGTCATTTTCTCTGCGGGGGAGTATAATTCCTCAAGTTAACTTGAGGTAAAGAGGTTTTATGGAAAAGAGATTACCGCGCATCAAAGCACTGTTAACCCCCGGTGAAGTGGCTAAGCGAAGCGGTGTGGCGGTGTCGGCGCTCCACTTCTATGAAAGCAAAGGGTTAATAAAAAGTATCCGTAACGCCGGAAACCAGCGGCGCTACACGCGCGATGTGCTCCGCTACGTGGCGATTATCAAAATTGCGCAACGTATCGGCATTCCTCTGGCCACCATTGGTGACGCGTTCGGCGTATTGCCGGAAGGGCACTCACTGAGCGCGAAAGAGTGGAAGCAGCTGTCGTCCCAGTGGCGAGAAGAACTGGATCGTCGTATTCACACGCTGGTGGCCCTGCGCGATGAACTGGATGGCTGCATTGGTTGCGGGTGTTTATCACGTAGCGATTGCCCGCTGCGTAACCCGGGTGACAGGCTGGGCGAGCAGGGAACAGGGGCACGGTTGCTGGAGGAGGATTGAGAGGTGTTTGCCGGGTAAGGCGCAGTCGCCACCCGGCAACAAACATAAAGAACTAAAGCGCCACTAAGGGCGCTTTAGTTTTTTCCGGTCTTTGTCTTTCTCTCTATCCCGCTGGCTCACGGGAGGGTTTCCCCCGACATCAGTACCCCTCGTGTCGAGCTTGTGAAGGAGGTTCCGGTTTGTACTGACACTTTAATTTTATGCCCGGCCGCCGTTTTTGCCACCGGAGACGGTGAGATTTTAGCCGAATTTTTTTCGTGAAGTTGTTCAGTTTTCTATAGTTAAAAAGTATGAATCATCGGAGAACATCATGCTAACGGTCCACCACCTTAATCAGTCTCGTTCACATCGTGTCCTCTGGGCGCTGGAAGAGCTGGGTCTGACGTACGACATCGTGCGCTACCAGCGCGAAAAAACCATGCTCGCGCCAGACTCGCTCAAAAAAGTGCATCCGCTGGGAAAATCCCCGGTACTCGAAGATAACGGACTGGTTCTGGCCGAATCAGGTGCGATTCTGGAATATCTTCAGGAAACGTACGATTCGGCGTCACGATTCAAACCGTTAGATCCCGCCCATAAAGTGCAGTATCGCTTCTGGCTGCATTACGCCGAAGGGTCTTTGATGCCGCTACTGTTAATGAAGCTGGTGTTTAACAGCCTCGGCAAACCACCCGTCCCGTTTGGCCTGCGCACGCTGGGTAAGGCGCTGGGGCAGGGGGTGCAAAAAGCGTATCTCAACCGCCAGCTGGAAACGCATGCGCGCTTTATTAACGATCATCTTGCCGAAAACAGCTGGTTTGCCGGCGACACGCTGACCATGGCTGATATCCAGATGAGTTTTCCCCTCTTCGCCCTGCTGGCGAGAGGCGGCATCGACAATCTCGACCACATAGCGGCGTGGAAACAGAGAGTGGAGGCACGTCCGGGCTGGCAGACAACGCTTGCGAAAGGCGGCCCACTGACGATCCCCGGCGAGGGATGAAATTTAACGAAATTGCGCATGGACGATAACGTTTGCGCATCCTCTGCTTAATTCTTCATCGTCATGAGGCAATTTTAGCGAAAAACGAGAAAGTTCAGTTGAAAAGGGCGGGTATTAGGCTAGATAATCGTTTGCCTTAATTTGACCACCCGTTTGTAAGCGCGGAGCTAAACGTTTGCTTTTTCTGTGACGCCCTTTCGTCGCAAACGCAACACAAGGATTTGACGTTTAGCTGGCAGTGGCGTCTCCACCTCGCTTACGGACTTCCTAAAAAACTCTCAGGGGATGTTTTCTATGTCTACGCCATCTGCGCGTACCGGCGGTTCACTTGACGCCATGTTTAAAATTTCTGCTCGCGGCAGCACCGTGCGCCAGGAAGTTGTTGCCGGTCTGACCACGTTTCTGGCGATGGTGTACTCCGTCATCGTGGTGCCGGGCATGCTCGGCAAAGCGGGCTTCCCGCCAGCGGCGGTCTTCGTTGCCACCTGCCTGGTTGCGGGTGTGGGTTCGATTGTGATGGGCCTGTGGGCGAACCTGCCTCTGGCGATCGGGTGCGCCATCTCCCTGACCGCGTTTACCGCCTTCAGCCTGGTGCTGGGCCAGCAGATCAGCGTCCCGGTAGCGCTCGGCGCCGTGTTCCTGATGGGCGTGCTGTTCACCGTAATTTCAGCAACCGGCATTCGTAGCTGGATTTTGCGCAACCTGCCGCAGGGCGTGGCGCACGGCACCGGCATCGGTATTGGTCTGTTCCTGCTGCTGATCGCTGCCAACGGCGTCGGCCTGGTCATCAAGAACCCGCTGGACGGCCTGCCGGTTGCGCTGGGTAACTTCGCGAGCTTCCCGGTGATCATGTCGCTGGTGGGTCTGGCGGTGATCATTGGCCTGGAAAAACTGAAAGTGCCGGGCGGCATTCTGCTGACCATTATCGGCGTGTCCATCGTCGGCCTGATCTTCGACCCGACCGTTCATTTCTCCGGGATTTTCGCCATGCCGTCGCTGAGCGATGACAAAGGCAACTCCCTAATTGGCAGCCTGGATATTATGGGCGCGCTGAACCCGGTGATCCTGCCAAGCGTGCTGGCGCTGGTAATGACCGCGGTATTTGACGCCACCGGCACCATCCGCGCGGTGGCCGGTCAGGCGAACCTGCTGGATAAAGACGGACAGATTATTGACGGCGGCAAAGCGCTGACCACCGACTCCCTGAGCTGCGTTTTCTCTGGTCTGGTGGGTGCGGCACCTGCGGCGGTGTACATCGAGTCCGCAGCGGGTACGGCGGCGGGCGGTAAAACCGGCCTGACGGCCATCACCGTTGGCGTACTGTTTCTGCTGATCCTGTTCCTCTCTCCGCTCTCTTATCTGGTGCCAGCTTACGCGACCGCACCTGCGCTGATGTACGTTGGCCTGCTGATGCTGAGCAACGTGGCGAAAATCGACTTCGCGGATTTTGTTGATGCCATGTCCGGCCTGATCACTGCGGTATTCATCGTGCTGACCTGTAACATCGTGACCGGCATTATGATCGGCTTCGCCTCGCTGGTGATTGGGCGTCTGGTCTCCGGTGAGTGGCGCAAGCTGAACATTGGGACCGTGGTCATCGCCGTTGCGCTGGTGGCGTTCTACGCGGGCGGCTGGGCCATCTGAATTGACTTTTTATGCGAAAACGGGTGGCTCAGGCCGCCCGTTTTTATTTTCAGGACTCATCCTGTTGCCTTTTACGTTACTCTGGAGAGGATAGAATAAGAGGCACGACGCCTCAGGTTTGGCTTATAAGAAACACAGCAAACAGGGAACGCATGGAAATTTTCTTCACAATACTCATCATGACCCTTGTGGTCTCATTATCCGGGGTGGTTACACGCGTACTGCCCTTCCAGGTCCCCCTGCCCTTAATGCAAATAGCTATCGGCGCGCTGCTGGCGTGGCCGACGTTCGGTCTGCACGTGGAGTTCGATCCGGAACTGTTTCTCGTGCTGTTTATCCCGCCGCTGCTGTTTGCCGATGGCTGGAAAACGCCGACGCGCGAATTTCTGGAGCACGGGCGAGAGATCTTCGGCCTGGCGCTGGCGCTGGTGGTCGTCACCGTGGTCGGGATTGGTTTCCTGATCTACTGGGCCGTACCAGGGATCCCGCTCATCCCCGCCTTTGCGCTGGCTGCCGTGCTGTCGCCTACCGACGCCGTGGCGCTGTCCGGCATTGTGGGTGAAGGGCGCATTCCAAAGAAAATCATGGGCATTTTGCAGGGCGAGGCGCTGATGAACGACGCCTCTGGCCTGGTCGCCCTGAAGTTTGCCGTGGCGGTTGCCATGGGCACCATGGTCTTTACCGTAGGCGGCGCGACCCTGGAATTCTTCAAGGTGGCGATTGGCGGTATCCTCGCGGGCTTCGTAGTGAGCTGGCTGTACGGACGCTCGCTGCGCTTCCTTAGCCGCTGGGGTGGTGATGAACCGGCGACGCAGATCGTCCTGCTGTTCCTGCTGCCGTTCGCCTCTTACCTGATTGCCGAACATATCGGCGTGTCGGGCATTCTGGCGGCGGTAGCTGCGGGGATGACCATCACCCGCTCCGGCGTGATGCGCCGCGCACCGCTGGCGATGCGCCTGCGTGCAAACAGTACCTGGGCGATGCTCGAGTTTGTCTTTAACGGCATGGTGTTCCTGCTGTTGGGCCTGCAACTGCCGGGCATTATGGAATCCTCGCTGATTGCGGCCGAAGCGGATCCAAACGTTGAAGTCTGGATGCTATTTACCGATATCGTGCTCATCTACCTTGCGCTGATGCTGGTACGTTTCGGCTGGCTGTGGACGATGAAGAAATTCAGCGTTCGCTTCCTGACCAAAAAGCCGATGGAGTTTGGCTCGTGGACCACGCGCGAGCTGCTGATTGCCTCTTTCGCGGGCGTTCGCGGGGCGATCACCCTTGCTGGTGTACTCTCCATTCCCCTGCTTCTGCCGACGGGCGACGTCTTCCCGGCGCGCTACGAGCTGGTGTTCCTGGCGGCGGGCGTGATCCTCTTCTCGCTGTTTGTCGGCGTGATTATGCTGCCGATTCTGCTGCAACATATTGACGCGGGTGACTCCTCGCAGCAGCACAAAGAAGAGCGGATTGCCCGTGCGGCGACGGCGGAAGTGGCGATTGTCGCCATCGAGAAAATGGAGGAGCGTCTGGCCGCCGATGCCGAAGAGAACATTGATAACCAGCTGCTGAAGGAAGTCAGTTCACGCGTGATTGGTAATTTGCGTCGCCGTGCTGACGGACGTAACGACGTGGAAAGTTCGTTGCAGGAAGAGAACCTCGAACGCCGTTTCCGCCTGGCGGCGCTGCGCTCCGAGCGTGCCGAGCTGTATCACCTGCGCGCGACGCGGCAGATCAGCAACGAGACGTTGCAAAAGCTGCTGCACGATCTGGACCTGCTGGAAGCGTTGTTGATAGAGAATCAGTAGCGCGCTTTGCCCCCTCACCCTAGCCCTCTCCCCATAGGGGAGAGGGAACCGATCGAGCCCCTCGCCCTATGGGGAAAGGGGTTGGGGTGAGGGGTCAGGGCACCCAAAACCCCTCACAGCATTGCAACCACGCCTGCGCGCTGTGCGACAGATAGACCCCTTCACGCCAGATCATCCCCAGCTGCCAGTGCAGGTCGCTCTCCAGCGGGATCCAGCGCAGCGTGTTTTTATCCAGCCGCTCGCAGATCGGCTGCGGCAGAATGGCAATCCCCACGCCCGCCTGTACCATCGCCGCCAGAAAATCCCACTGGCCGCTGCGCACCGCAATGCGCGGCTTTACGTTGTGCTGGTTAAACAGCGCCATCAGCTGGCGGCTTAAGGCAAAATCTTCGTTGTAAATCAGCAGCGGGTGTTCGCCGAGCAGCTCGGGTTTTACTGAGTCTATCTTCAGCCAGTCGCCGGAGCGCGGCACCAGCACGCACAGCGGGTGGCTGAACAGCGGCAGCGTCGCCAGGCCGCTTTCCTCCTCTACGGGAAGGGCCGTCATGGCCACGTCCAGTTCACCGTTCATCACCGCCTGCTGCACGGTCAGGCCGCCAAATTCAGAAATTTTTAGCTCAACGCCGGGATAGCGCTGACGAAACAGGCTTATCGGCCCGGCCATCATCATGCCGACCATCGGCGGAATACCGAGCCGCAGCAGCCCTTTTGTCAGGTGGTTGATGTCCCCAAGCTCGGCCTCCAGCTGGCGGAACTCTGCCAGAATGGCCAGCCCGCGCTCGAACACTACGCGACCGGTATCGGTCAGCAGTAGCTTGCGCCCGTCGCGGATCAGCAGCGTACAGTTCAGCTCATCTTCGAGGTTTTTCAGCATTTTGCTGATGGTCGGCTGGGTTACGAATAACTTCTCCGCTGCGCGAGTAAAACTTTGCTGGCGAACCACCTCGACAAAATAGCGCAGCGTTCTTATGTCCATGATTATTCCTCGAAACTATACCTTCGATGATTTTAATTCATTTCAGTCGATACCGTACGCTCACTATACTGGCGCCTCGTCTCATTTCTGAGGAAAACCCCCATGGCCGTGGCGTTAAGCCGTGTTACGCCTGCCGTTGTGCAACGACTCCAGGTCCCGGTTCAGGTACTGCTTTACGCGGGACTGTTTGTTTTCGCGGAATATCTTGTCGACTGGCTGCATCTGCCTTTACCCGCCAACCTGGTGGGGATGGTGCTGATGCTGACGCTGATCCTCTGTCGCGCGTTGCCCCTTAACTGGGTGCGCGCCGGGGCGCGCTGGCTGCTGGCGGAGATGCTATTGTTCTTTGTGCCGGCCGTGGTGGCGGTGGTGAATTATGCACAACTGCTGATGGTCGACGGCTGGCGCATCTTTGCGGTTATCGCCCTGAGCACGCTGATGGTGCTGGGCGCCACCGCCTGGGTGGTGGATAAGGTGTATCGCTTTGAAATCAGCAGGCAGAAGCATGACTAACTTTCAGATAAGCCTGCTGTGCCTGATTGCGACAGTTGTCATCTACTTTGCCAACAAGCGCCTGTATCGCCGCTTTCGCGCGCTGCCGCTGATGCCGTTGGTCTTTACGCCGATCCTGCTGGTGCTGATGCTGGTCTTCGGCCATATCTCCTGGCAGAACTACATTGGCGAATCCCACTGGCTGCTGTGGCTGCTCGGCCCGGCGACCATCGCCTTCGCCGTACCCGTTTATGACAACCTCGCTATTATCAGACGCCACTGGATGTCGCTCAGCGCGGGCGTCGTCACCGCGACGGTGGTGGCGGTGAGCAGCTCGGTCTGGCTGGCGCGGCTGTTTACCCTGTCGGATGAAATCCAGCGCAGCCTGGCGGTGCGTTCGGTGACCACGCCGTTTGCGCTGGCAGCCGCCAAACCGCTCGGTGGCCAGCCGGATCTGGTGGCGCTGTTTGTGGTGGTGACGGGCGTCTTTGGGATGGCGGTGGGCGATATGCTGTTTCTGCGGCTTTCTATTCGGGAAGGAATGGCCAAAGGCGCGGGATTTGGCGCGGCGTCGCACGGCGCGGGCACGGCACGCTCCTATGAGCTGGGACAGCAGGAGGGCATTGTCGCGAGCCTGGTGATGATGCTTTCGGGCGTCACGATGGTGCTGATTGCGCCGCTGGTGGCGTGGGTGATGTTTTAAGCTCCCCGGCCAGAGCGACCGGGGAGAAAAGGCTTAGTGCGCGCGGCCCTGCTCAACGCCCAGGCCAGTTTGCGAGCGGATAAACTGGGCGCGGAATTTTTCACGCTCCAGGTTACCTTCCGGCGAATTGTCGGTAGCCGAGAAGACCCAGATACCGATAAACGCCACGGCAATGGAGAACAGCGCCGGGTATTCATACGGGAAGATAGCGCTTTCGTGACCGAGGATCTGCACCCAAATCGTTGGGCCCAGAATCATCAGGATCACCGCCGTCAGCAGCCCCAGCCAGCCGCCAATCATCGCCCCACGGGTGGTCAGTTTTGACCAGTACATGGAGAGCAGAATGATCGGGAAGTTACAGCTTGCCGCAATCGAGAAGGCCAGCCCGACCATAAAGGCGATGTTCTGCTTCTCGAACAAAATCCCCAGCAGGATGGCGACGACGCCCAGCACCAGCACGGTGATTTTGGAGACTTTTAGCTCATCGCGCTCGCTCGCGCCTTTACGGAAAACGTTGGCGTAGAGGTCATGCGAGACCGCAGACGCGCCGGCCAGCGTCAGCCCTGCAACCACCGCGAGGATGGTGGCGAAGGCCACGGCAGAGATAAAGCCGAGGAACAGGTTGCCGCCCACCGCGTCGGCCAGATGCACCGCCGCCATGTTGTTACCGCCGATAAGCGCGCCCGCCGCGTCTTTAAACGCCGGGTTCGCCCCCACAAGCATGATCGCGCCAAAGCCGATGATAAAGGTCAGAATGTAGAAGTAGCCCATAAACCCGGTGGCGTAGAACACGCTCTTACGCGCTTCACGCGCATCTGACACCGTGAAGAAGCGCATCAGGATATGCGGCAGACCTGCGGTACCGAACATCAGGCCGAGACCGAGCGAGAGCGCGGATATCGGATCTTTCACCAGCCCACCCGGGCTCATGATCGCTTCCCCTTTCGGATGCACTGACATGGCTTCGGTAAACAGATTATTGAAGCTGAACCCAACGTGCTTCATCACCATAAAGGCCATAAAGCTGGCGCCGAACAGCAGCAGTACCGCTTTGATGATCTGTACCCAGGTGGTGGCCAGCATGCCGCCGAACAGGACATACATCACCATCAGCACGCCCACCAGCACCACCGCGATGTGGTAGTTCAGGCCGAACAGCAGCTCGATCAGCTTACCCGCGCCCACCATCTGCGCAATCAGGTACAGCGCCACCACCACCAGCGAACCGCAGGCGGAGAGGGTACGAATCGGCCCCTGCTTCAGGCGATAGGAGGCGACGTCAGCAAAGGTATAGCGTCCCAGGTTACGCAGGCGCTCGGCAATCAGGAACAGAATGATCGGCCAGCCGACGAGGAAGCCGAGGGAGTAGATCAGGCCGTCATACCCTGAGGTATACACCAGCGCGGAGATCCCAAGGAACGAGGCGGCAGACATAAAGTCTCCCGCAATCGCCAGACCGTTCTGGAAGCCGGTAATATTGCCGCCCGCGGTGTAGTAATCGTTACGGGAGCGCACGCGTTTCGACGCCCAGTAGGTGATGTACAGCGTCAGCACGACGAAAATCAGGAACATAACAATCGCCTGCCAGTTGGTAGGCTGGCGCTGGACCTCGCCGGTAAGGGCATCTGCCGCGTGGGCGGCAAAGGGAAGTGTGGCGGCGAGCGCCGTCAGAATTCTCTTCATGATGCTTTTACCTCGCGCAGAACTTCTCTGTTAAGACGATCGAATTCACCGTTCGCGCGCCAGACGTACACACCCGTGAGCACAAACGAAATGATGATAACGCCAATCCCAATCGGAATACCGCGCGTGACGCTGGTACCCTCATGCAGCGGGGTGCCCAGCCAGTGCGGCGCAAAGGCGATCAGCAGAATAAAGCCGACGTAGATAATCAGCATGATGATGGAAAGGATGAAGGCAAACCGTTGCCGTTTTTCGACGAGCTCCCTGTAGTGCGCACTATTCTCTATCTGCTGACAAATATCGTTATTCATCACAGAAGTCTCCAGAGGTAAGGTTGGTTTGTTTTATCCCCTCTCCCCTATGGGGAGAGGGTTAGGGTGAGGGGAGAGGGAGAAAAAAATTATGAAGGCATTGCGATGGCCTGCTTCTCTTCGAGCAGTTTGTCCACCACGCCAGGATCCGCAAGCGTTGAGGTATCACCGAGGTTGCTGGTGTCGCCTGCCGCGATTTTGCGCAGGATACGGCGCATAATCTTGCCGGAACGGGTTTTCGGCAGCGAGTCGGTCCAGTGCAGCACGTCCGGCGTGGCAAGCGGGCCGATCTCTTTACGCACCCAGTTGCGCACCTCGGTATACAGCTCTGGCGACGGCTCTTCGCCGTGGTTCAGGGTGACGTAGGCGTAGATCGCCTGGCCTTTGATGTTGTGCGGAATGCCGACAACCGCCGCTTCGGCAATCTTCGGATGCGACACCAGCGCAGACTCAATCTCCGCCGTGCCCAGACGGTGGCCAGAGACGTTCAGCACGTCGTCCACGCGTCCGGTGATCCAGTAATAACCGTCTTCATCCCGGCGCGCGCCGTCGCCGCTGAAGTACATGTTTTTGAAGGTCGAGAAGTAGGTCTGCTCGAATCGCTCGTGGTCGCCGAACAGGGTACGCGCCTGGCCAGGCCAGGAATCGACGATCACCAGATTGCCCTCGGTGGCGCCTTCCTGCGGATTGCCTTCGTTATCCACTAGCGCAGGCTGTACGCCGAAGAACGGACGGGTGGCCGAACCGGCTTTCAGCTGCGTGGCGCCCGGCATCGGGGTGATCATAAAGCCGCCGGTTTCGGTCTGCCACCAGGTGTCCATCACCGGGCACTTCTCGTTGCCGATCTTCTTCCAGTACCACTCCCAGGCTTCCGGGTTGATCGGCTCGCCCACGGAGCCGAGGATGCGCAGGGAAGAGCGGTCCGTGCCTTCGATGGCTTTATCGCCTTCCGCCATTAATGCGCGGATCGCCGTTGGCGCGGTGTAGAGAATGTTGACCTGATGCTTATCAACCACCTGGCACATACGCGCCGGCGTTGGCCAGTTCGGTACGCCTTCAAACATCAGCGTCGTTGCGCCGCAGGCCAGCGGGCCGTACAGCAGGTAGCTGTGGCCGGTGACCCAGCCCACGTCGGCGGTACACCAGTAGATGTCGCCCGGATGGTAGTCGAAAACGTATTTAAAGGTGGTGGCCGCGTAAACCAGATAGCCGCCGGTGGTATGCAGCACGCCTTTCGGCTTACCGGTGGAGCCGGAGGTATAAAGAATAAACAGCGGATCTTCCGCGTTCATCTCTTCCGGCTGATGTTGGTCGCTCGCTTTTTCAATCAGATCGCTCCACCACAGGTCACGCCCCTCGTGCCAGTCAATTTTGCCGCCCGTGCGTTTGAAGACAATGACGTTACTGATGGATTTCACGTTCGGGTTTTTCAGCGCTTCATCAACGTTTTTCTTCAGCGGAATACCGCGCCCGGCGCGCACACCCTCGTCAGCGGTGATCACCAGCTTCGAATTCGAGTCGACAATACGCCCGGCAACCGCCTCCGGCGAGAAGCCGCCGAAGATAACGGAGTGGATCGCGCCGATGCGCGCGCAGGCCAGCATCGCCACCGCCGCTTCCGGCACCATTGGCATATAGATCGCCACTACATCGCCTTTTTTAATGCCCTGGGCCAGCAGCACGTTGGCAAAGCGGCACACGTCGCGATGCAGTTCTTTATACGAGATGTGTTTACTCTGAGAGGCATCGTCGCCTTCCCAGATGATGGCCGTTTCGTTGCCGCGTTCGGCAAGATGGCGGTCCAGGCAGTTCGCCGCCAGGTTCAGCGTGCCGTCTTCATACCATTTAATGGAGACGTTACCCGGCGCGAAAGAGGTGTTCTTTACCTTCTGATAAGGTTTGATCCAGTCGAGGATGTGACCCTGCTCACCCCAGAACGCGTCAGGGCTGGAAACGGACTGCTGGTATTTCTCCTGGTACTGCTCCGGACTTATCAGGCAACGGTCCGCAATGTTTGCGGGAATGTCGTGTTTGTGTATTTGGCTCATGGCTTTTTTTCTCCTTGTAAGATGTTAATAATATGTCGCAAAAACGTTAATAGTAGGGGCTTTACAAGCTTTGTTTAGTATTTGGGCGACAGATCACGCAATGTCTGAAGAGTATGAAAATTGAGCGAATGAAACTTTGAAGGGAAATAATTCATCTGAAGAATTATTCACTTTTTTGAGGTGAAAATATTTTGTATAACAAACGGTTATTTATGCGAATTGCTATAAATTACCGACAATGACACTTTTTGCAGTGAAATGCCTTGTTCTTTAAGGCTTGCGCAGCATGCCGTGCAAATGATACTCATACGGCGCGTTAAAAAATCCCATAAACCAACGCAACACAATTCATACCCTTTCAGTATGTCTCCATATTCATGCAGTTTTGATGGTGCGGAGATTTCATTGAGGAAGTCAGTTTCTATGAAAAATTTGAAAGTCAGCCTGGCCTGGCAGATCCTGCTGGCCCTTGTGCTGGGCATCTTGCTGGGCAGTTACCTCCATTATCATAGCGACAGTCGCGAGTGGCTGATTGCGAACCTTCTCTCCCCTGCGGGCGATATCTTTATTCATCTGATCAAGATGATTGTTGTGCCGATTGTGATCTCGACGCTGGTGGTCGGTATCGCGGGTGTTGGTGATGCGAAACAGTTAGGCCGCATCGGCGTTAAAACCATTCTCTATTTCGAAGTGATCACCACGGTTGCCATCGTTCTTGGCATCACCCTGGCGAACGTGTTCCAGCCTGGTGCCGGGATCGATATGTCGCAGCTGGCGACGGTGGATATTTCGAAATACCAAAGCACAACCGCCGATGTGCAGAGCCATTCGCATGGGTTGATGGGGACTATTCTCTCGCTGGTACCGACCAACATTATCGCGTCCATGGCGAAGGGCGAGATGCTGCCGATCATCTTCTTCTCGGTACTCTTTGGCCTGGGGCTTTCTTCCCTGCCCGCGACGCACCGTGAACCGCTGGTGACCGTGTTCCGCTCTATCTCCGAAACCATGTTCAAAGTCACCCACATGGTGATGCGTTATGCGCCGGTCGGGGTGTTCGCGCTGATTGCGGTGACCGTAGCGAACTTCGGCTTTGCCTCCCTGTGGCCGCTGGCGAAGCTGGTGATTCTGGTGCACTTCGCGATTCTGTTCTTCGCGCTGGTGGTGCTGGGCATTGTGGCGCGCCTGTGCGGGCTCAGCATCTGGATCCTGATCCGCATCCTGAAGGATGAGCTGATTCTGGCGTACTCCACGGCAAGCTCCGAGAGCGTACTGCCGCGTATCATTGAGAAGATGGAGGCCTACGGTGCGCCGGCGTCCATTACCAGCTTCGTTGTACCGACCGGTTACTCCTTCAATCTGGATGGTTCAACGCTGTATCAGAGTATTGCAGCGATCTTTATCGCGCAGCTGTACGGCATTGACCTGTCGCTGTGGCAGGAAATCGTGCTGGTTCTGACGCTGATGGTGACTTCAAAAGGGATCGCAGGCGTGCCGGGCGTCTCCTTCGTGGTGCTGCTGGCGACGCTGGGCAGCGTCGGTATTCCGCTGGAAGGCCTGGCGTTTATTGCCGGTGTGGACCGTATCCTCGACATGGCGCGTACCGCGCTGAACGTGGTGGGTAATGCGCTGGCGGTGCTGGTAATCGCTAAGTGGGAACACAAGTTCGACCGTAAAAAAGCGCTGGCGTATGAACGCGAGGTACTGGGTCGTTTTGATAAAACGGCTGACCAGTGATGTAAAAAGCCGGGTGGCGGCTTCGTCTTACCCGGCCTACATAAGCCGTAGGCCCGGTAAGCGCAGCGCCACCGGGCAACAATTTACTCCCCGCTCAATGCATCAAACTCTTCACACCCGGTATCAAACCCTTCGGTACAGCTCAGGTTTAACCAGTAAAGCGCTTTCTGCTTATTCGGTGTGATAAAGCCTTTCTCACCCTGCCTGAACAGCATTCCTGCCCAGTACTCCGCATAGCCCGTCCGGGACAGAGCCGAACTCCGCTTGAACCACGATGCGGCCTGCACGTCATCCTGAGGAACTTCAACGCCGTTGGCATAGATCAGCCCCAGCAGCTGTTGCGCGTCTACCGCCGAGTCGCTATCGATGTCTTCGGTCGCCGATTGCAGCAGTGCGATGGCCTGCGGGTAGTCGGTTTTGCCCGCCTGCGTGTTCACCAGCACACGCGCCAGCATGATCGCGCCGCGTTTGCTGCCCGCAATGTTTGCCTGTTGGGCCAGGGCTTTAGCCTGCGCATAGTCACCCTGCGAAAAGTGGATTTGCGACAGCAGCGCCATGGCGTCGACATCACCGCCTTTTGCCGCTTTTTCCGCCCACAGCGCCGCCTGCGCGCTGTCGCCGGAACTGAACCAGGTATCGGCGAGATAATACTGCGCGCGCGCATCGCCCGCTTCAGCCTGCTTTTTATACTGGCTGCCTATCTCATCGGCATGGGCAAACGCGGTTAAAAATAACAACATCAGAAAAAGGATTTTCATGGATTCTTATCATCTGGGTACACGCCGCGCAGTATAATCGCGGCGACAGAAGAAAAAAACGGGTGCGTTAAGACCTCAGCATCCCACAAGCCGGGCGGAACACGCGTTCCGCCCGAAGAGGTTAGCCTGCGTTACAGGCTAATTTCGCCGCCACCTCCTGATGTTCACTCTTTATTGAAAACTCGCAGAGCCTGCCGCGAGTAATAAAGGTAAAGATCACTATCGTCAGGCAAACAATAAAGACGATGCCTAACGCAGTTTTTAATGGCGTCATGCCTTTTACTCCTTGTCAAAAAAAGAATAAGAGGCTACTCTCAACTTGTTGGAGTTGAGGGAGTAGCCTCGGGTTGTACTGACCCCAAAAAGTTGGACAGTTAAACACGAGGCACATAGGTCTGGGTTCGATATTCAATTGGACTCAG
>NZ_JBMKIC010000048.1:0-24297 GCF_049238665.1 Enterobacter cloacae complex sp. IR5450 | reverse complement strand
GCGCCTGGTAAGCAGAGTTTTTGAAATGTAAGGCCTTTGAATAAGACAAAAGGCTGCCTCATCGCTAACTTTGCAACAGTGCCTGTTCGATCGCCTGGAGGGGTCATTCCGGAAACTGTCAGATTTCTCGTCTGACATCGCGCATGAGCTGCGCACAGCGGTCAGTAATCTGATGATGCAGACGCAGTTTGCACTGGCTAAGGAAAGGGATGTTTCGCATTACCGCGAAATCTTATTCGCTTACCTGGAAGAACTGAAAAGGTTGTCACGAATGACCAGTGATATGCTTTTTCTGGCACGTTCAGAGCATGGTCTGCTGCAGCTGGATAAACATGATGTGGATCTGGCCGCCGAACTGAATGAATTACGTGAGCTGTTCGAGCCTCTGGCAGACGAAACAGGAAAGACAATCACCGTTGAAGGAGAGGGCGTTGTTGCCGGAGACAGCGATATGCTGCGACGTGCTTTCAGTAACCTGCTTTCCAATGCAATCAAGTATTCTCCCGATAACACCTGTACAGCGATACACCTTGAGCGTGACAGTGACTGTGTGAACGTGATGATTACGAATACGATGTCCGGCCAGGTTCCCGCTAATCTGGAACGTTTGTTTGATCGGTTCTATCGAGCTGATTCATCAAGGGTCCACAACACGGAAGGCGCGGGGCTGGGATTATCAATTACAAGGTCGATCATTCATGCTCATGGCGGCGAGCTGTCAGCAGAACAGCAGGGGCGGGAAATTGTGTTCAGTGTGCGCCTGTTAATGGATTAATCCCGTTCTTCAGGAGAAACCTGGAAGGTGACAAAATTGTCATCATTCAGTCACGCGATAAACAGAGGCGGTTTTTTATAATCATACATAAATCAGGAGCAGAGTGATAACGCAATCGCCTGGTTCCTGGAGTGATGAATAACCCGCCCTGAGATCAAATGCTTTCTCTGTTATAAGCCGTTGATTGTTTGGGTATGAAAACACCGGAGACCCAACCATGAAAAAGATCCTTGTATCATTTGTTGCCATTATGGCTGTCGCTTCATCCGCCATGGCTGCAGAGACAATGAACATGCATGACCAGGTAAATAATGCCCAGGCACCCGCCCATCAGATGCAGTCAACCTCTGAAAAAAGCGCTGTTCAGGGAGACAGTATGACAATGATGGATATGAGCGGACACGATCAGGCTGCAATGTCCCATGAAATGATGCAAAACGGCAACGCTTCTGCCCACCAGGACATGGCGGAGATGCATAAAAAAATGATGAAAGGCAAACCAGGGGCCACCAACGAATCAGCAACGTCATTTTCAGAAATGAACGAGCATGAAAAAGCCGCTGTTGTGCACGAGAAGGCGAATAATGGTCAGTCTTCCGTTATTCATCAGCAGCAGGCTGAAAAGCATCGCAGCCAGATCACCCAGAATTAACCCGCAGCTCCACTTGTTAGACCCTCATTTGACGCCGAAGTCACTGGCTTACGCTCCCGTCCGGGAGCGTTTTTTTTATTCTTTCATTTATCATTGAGTCTTATGGGAATGGATTTAATCAGTTACTTAATCCCTGCCTCAGCAACAAGTCCCGGAAAGAGCAGCTTTATATTCCGGGTTTTTCTGCTCATAACCTCAACGGTGGCGCTTAGGATGTACTTTGTAAGTACCCAGAGTGTGTGTCATCAGTACCGGTGTTAATGCACCAGCCCATTCCAGCCATGTATACCCATGTAAATCCCAACAGCAGCAATCAGGGCGCTTGAAATATAGGGGGCTCTTCTGGCGATGGTATTGAAGCCACTCCAGCGTTTGGCGACCTGACGAACGCTGATCGCCGCACCCACTCCAACCGTTACGAGGGTCAATGCCAGGCCGATACTGAAACAAACAACCAGTGTGGCACCCAGCGTAAGCGCTTTAAGCTGAAGGCAGATCAACAATACAGTTATAGCTGCCGGGCAAGGGATAAGCCCTCCTGTCAGTCCAAATATCAGGATTTGCCCGTTGGTTACTTCTTTCCCGTCGAAGCGGCGTTTTATGTCATTGGCATGAGCCAGTTCGTGAGCGTCCTGATACTCTTTCGAATTCACATCCAGCCCATCAAGCTCAGAGTGGTCATGGTCATGGTCGTGTTCAGCGAACGCCACATCATAGTCATGGACATGACCACGATGTCCCAGAGACAGACGTACGTTGAAACTGTGAGGCTCAGGGATGGGAGATGTTGACTCCAGATAATCACCATGATCAACAAATTCAAAAGTCTGAGAGATCGTACTGTTTTCCCGAAGTGTGGTTAATGAGATATCTTCAGAAGCCCATCTTTGGCCACTAAGAGTGCGTAGCCGCCAGTGGGGAAGTTGTCCTTCTTCAAAAATGGACAGTTCAACTTTTCCATGGCCAGTATCGATCAACCTTGTTTCGTCATGGTGATGATGTTCATTCTCCTGCATTCCCTCCAGCCAGTTTTTCTCACCGCTCCAGGTTCGCCAGAACATCCAAAAAGCCGTACCAAGGATGATCACTGAAGAGACCATCTGTAGCCAGGGTTCGGCTGATTCTGCGGTAAATTTATTACTGATATACATCCCTCCAAAAGCAATCAGCCATACGACTGCAGTGTGCGACAATGTTGCCGCGACACCCAGCATCACGGCCTGACGTACGGTGCCTTTTATAGCAATGATGAATGCTGCCATCATTGTTTTGGAGTGCCCGGGCTCCAGTCCATGAAGCGCGCCAAGCAGAATGGCGCTGGGGATGAAAAACCATGCGTTGCCTTGCTGAAGAAGTGTCGTAAATTCGTTCATGAGAATCATTCTTGGTTATTAAGTGTAGGCCGGATTCTACTCCCCCCCAGTAAAATATACTACCCCCCAGTAGAATAACGCTGGTATAGTTACATAAAATATCCAGGAGAGTGAGAGCCCACATGTCACATACCATCCGCGATAAACAAAAACTGAAAGCACGTACAAGCAAGATCCAGGGGCAGGTTGCTGCGCTGAAAAAAATGCTTGATGAACCTCACGAATGTGCCGCTGTACTGCAACAAATAGCCGCCATACGTGGTGCCGTGAATGGTTTATTGCGTGAAGTGATTAAAGGACATTTGACTGAACATATTGTTCATGAAAGTGAAGAACAGAAACGAGAAGAAGACCTGGACGTTGTGCTGAAGGTTCTGGATTCTTACATCAAGTGACAGTTTGGCTAAAAGCCCTGAGCATTAATTTATCTAAATAACACGTTATCAAGTGACGGTTTTGGGCTGTTTGTAGCGGCATAGTGAGTTTGTTTAATCAATGAGCTTTAAGATGCCCCCCTTCATGCAAGGCAACGCGTACATTTCTGGTACATCTACTTCCCTTACTTTGCTCAGGGCAACCCACATTGTTAAAGCCTCTACTCGCTGACCATCAAAATCACCCAACGTCAGATAATGGAAAAAAATTTTGGATGACATTTTGAAACGTGTCCTCTGCTGTGAACGTCGAGAGATGCTACGCGAGAAAGGAGATGACCTACTTAGTATCCTGTTAAGTAGGTCTATCTGAAGAAGTAGACAACTTTAAAGTCTTTTTCATGTTAAAGGAGACAACTTTAATGTCTGTGTACACCTACCTTTGCTCAAATCAAAATGTTCTGACATACCAAAATGGAGTGTAAAATGACTCAAAACCAGGGTTCTGAGCCAGTACCGGCGAGCCGGACAGGGCAGCTCATCAGCGCCCGGGATATGGCCATGCAGAAATTCGAAGAAGGGATGCGGTTAATCTCGGAAGCGTCGGAACTGTGCGGTCTCTCTCTCTTCACCAGCAGAATTATGCAGCCCAACGCATTTGGTCTTCCGTCGTCACTGGATCGCACCATCGAGGAGGGGCGTAAGGAAATTGACCGTAAAACGTGGAAAAGGCTCTTTGAAGAAATAGGTATGGACCGGTACTGGAACCATAAGCAAAAAGAAGCCTTTAACGAATCCCTACGTACGGATCCGCCCGTCGCTTCCCTGGAGATTGTTAAGGGAACATTACAGCATGCACTGGCTAACAGACGAGACACGCTTGCAGAAGGTTTCGTTGATGTTCTCAACAAGCTTGACCGAAGTTTTAAAAGCAATGCACGGCAATATACAATGCCGAAAAAGCTTGTTCTTCGGGGGATTTTTCCTGGTGTGAACGTACTGAGGTACAACGGTTTCTCGCAGGACAATCACTTTTGTTTACGCGACTTTGAGAATATTGTATGCATCTGTTCTGATACTCCAACACCTGCAACCGGCGGTGGGCTGAGTATGGTCGACAGGCTGACGGCCATGAGAAATACAGATTTCACAGGCGAGGTCTGCGATGAGAATGGCTGGCGGTGTCGCCTGTTTGAGAATGGAAACGTTCATATTTGTATCGACAGTATCTCGCTTCTGAATGCTCTGAACGATCTTATCAGCATATATTTTGCAAACCAGCTTCCGGCCGCAGGAAAAAAATGATGATCGAAAACGATAAAGAAAAAAGCCTGAACGATGCTACCTCGCCAGAGGTGCAGAATGACATCCGCAGCGAATCCACAGAAAAATCAAAGGAAATGGGTCGTTCAAGGTACTCATCTATTGCGATGATCGATTACTTCAATGCAATCGAACGTCTGTGCGAAGAGAAAAAAATTAACCCGGAAAATATCGATCTGAGCTTCAAAGTTCACTGGCTCAGAAACGCTGTTGGCGGCTCGTTTGCAAGGTCACAGGAGATGTTCGCTGAGTACCAGAAGTATGTTAAAGAGGTTCCTGAAGAGGCCCGTTACCTGGATATACCCGATGAGGTGAAGGTTGCACTCGGCGATATTATCTCGTACATCACCTGGCACTACCGTAGAAGCTATACCGCAATACAGAGTGATAGTGTTAAAAAAGCTGAAGCACGTAGCATGCAGCTGGAGGAGGAGGTAACGCAGCTTTTACAGCGGCTTGAGCAAAGCGCTACCGATATGGATGAGCTGAAACTTGAGAATCAGGCGCTACAGGGTCGATTAGAGATCCGGGACAGTACCGTCAAGGAGTTAGAAACAAGGCTGAATGTTGCCGAAGCAGAACTCGAAACCTGCCATCACCAGTTAGATAGCACACGGCATGAATTAAGCCTCGCACAGCAGTCAAATGACTCACTCTCCCAGCAACTGGCTGAACGTAAAACAGAGATCGCTGGTCACCTTGAATATCAAAAAAAGCTGAACGAAGAGATCAACACTCAGCGTTCTGATAATGCCGGTCTTTCCAGACAATGCGACCAGTTAAGTCAGACTGTGTCAGATACAAAGGCAGAGAGGGACAGGTTTGAACAGGAATTGATTGCTGCACAGAACCTCTGTGCTGAGCTGAAAAGTGCACTGTCCGGGAAGGAGGGTGACCTGGTGGCGGTGAATGCCGAGCTTACTGAACTCCATAAACTAAACGAGTCGCTGAGCGCCGACCTGAAAAAAGTAACTTTGGTCAGCCAGGGCTATGAAGCGGAAGTGGCTGAACAAAGCAGTGAATTAAAAACGCTCCAGTCCAAAGTAATGAAGCTGGAAGCTACCCTGGAGGCAGAGAAAACAATCTCAGAATCCCTGAAAGGCACCATTGATACATTGACTGGTGCAATGGCAGGGGGAGGTACTGGAAAGTCAAAACAGCCGCGTAGTAGAAAAACATCATGATAAATGAAGCCAGGTTGATAGACTTCTCTGCATCCCCTGGCACAGTAGACCTTCTGCGGACATTCAGCCCGTCCGCAGGAGTTTTCGTCCTTCAGTCAACAAATGCACTACCTTTTTTGAGTCTCCACTTTCCAGTGCAGAAAACACGTTACCGATTTTACCAACAGCTTGTATCTGAGTGATAACCCCAGTCTTGTAATCATCAAGGATCCCTGACAGGAAAGCGTTCAGTTTTGTCTGTTCGCTTAGTGAAAGCATGTATGACATTTTTTCTCCATTTTAAGCAGGTGTGCCAGTTGAAAGAGGTTTACGTGATTCTGGAAAATGAGGCAGCACCATAGTTTCAGATGCTGTGGTCGCATCCCAGTGCCACCATCCATAAGGCCCATATTCACGGTTGTAATAATCTTTTTTGAGTTGCTTTCGGGCCAGATAAGCAGGAGTGGCCATACCAAATACTTCCATCGGGAACGGCTTATCGCTTTTTGTGTCGAGCAGGTAGAAGTCAGGGAACACCTCACTAATACTCGCATCATAACGCATGGGCTTAACGTACTGCCGGTGCTCTGCATCCAGCTTTTCTGCAACAACCGCCTCATAGGAGGAGTCCAGAGGTATCCAGTTCTCGCTAACGTGCATCAGCACAATTTGATGAGCTCTTACAGAAGGGCCTCTGCCGGTTACCGCAGCTGGTGACGTCAACGCAAAGACAACTATTTTCGCCCCGGATTTCCATGCTGCGTACTCCGATGAAAATCGTTTCTTTACGCTATCCCAATGGCCTTCTGAATTGAAAAAAATCAGCGGTAGCCCCCCAAAATTCCGCAGGGGTAAAAATTTAAGTGGCTTCTCATGCTTTTCAGCATCGTAGCGAGGTAAAACTGACAGGAGCATGAGACGTTTATCACTCATCGCCTGTGATGAAAGACGCTGAATTTGCGACTGAGCGACAGGTTGTTTCGGGTCAGGTACACCAATGAATAAATGGTCACCTATGCAGGCTCTGCCGGTACGAATTTGTTTAGCGGTTTCAAGCAGACGATACCGTACCAGTGAATCGTTACGTTTCCCTGCCATTTTCGGGTACCAGACATTCAGACCAGACTCTGTCCACAAAAGACTAAGCAAGCCCAGGAGGGTCATTGAGGCCTGACCTCCTTCTGGTCGCTGAACATGGGGCAGGGGAGGCACTTCTGATTTTTCAGGAGGATCTTTCTCTGTCATACCGATACCGAGCCTTACAGCCATATCACCTTCGGTTGTAATCCGGACCACACCACTCGCATATCCTTTCAGGCCGGTATGCCGGGCATCAAGGGAGAAGAATACACAGGAAGGATCATGCTCAATGCCCGTGTTAGCGGCTTTGACGAGAATAAAGGCATCACCGTTCGGTAAAGCACGAACATAAAGTCGCTTTTCTCCTTTTCCACGACATCCGCAGGTGATGACTGATTTTTGACCTGAGGTGTGGTGTGCCTTTTTAAGAGCCGACTGCCACCCTTTAGCAAACTCATCCTGCGTTTGAAAGTCAGGTGAGTACCTTTTGACGTTTGGATCGTCGTCGTAAGCAATCATCACTGCGAATTTTTGGCTCATAGTAGTCTCCTAAACAGGAAGTTTAATATCCCAACCAAAGCAACACTTCCTGAGCGTCATACTGTTCCTTTACGCCCATGTCGCTAAAGAATTCTTCGAAATCTGTTTCGGGAACGCAATGCCTGGACAGTTCTTGTAATGCTCGTTCTTTAGATACCGTCTCACCTTCAGCTGATTCGAAATACGTCATGGTTGACCTCTGACATTATTACAACAATCTTAAGCATTTAAATTGATGAAGGAGCTCAGGTCAGCTGACTTCGTCGTAAAACTGCCGCAAGCGCTGGGAGGCTGCAAATTCAATTCGAGACTTCAGCAGTTTGGCGACGGCCGCAAAGACATCAACGACCACGGAGTTCCCAAACTGTCTGTAAGCCTGTGTATTGGACACAGGGATACGGAAAACACTTTCCCCGGGTTTATCGAAGCCCATTAGCCTGCTGCATTCACGTGGCGTTAGCATGCGTGGCCGACGGTCCATGTTGTATGTGTTATGGAAATCAGTTTCTCCCAGCTCATGAGACCAGCCCCGATCAATAAGAATTTCAGATCCGTCTTTCATATAGCGGCTTGAGAGGGTTCTGGTGACACTATTAACATTGGAAGGATCTACTAGTCCAAAACCAAAACCATTGCCTTTTGCCGCATGTTTCTTTGCATAGTTGTATAAGTACTCCCAGAGTTTAGGGGAGAGGATGTATTTACTATCTACGCTCGGATCCAGTAAATCTGAGAGAGAAGGGCGCTTGTCCGGATAAAAGTCTTTAATATCTCTCAGAGTAAAACCGTCTTTCAGACGTAGGTCGCGGCGAAAACCAATAAGGACGATACGTTCACGGTGCTGGGGTCGGAAATGACGGCCATCGATGACTTTAGGATCATCCGCGCCCGTGCTTTCGCTGTTTGCGACGTCGTAGCCAAGCTCATCGAGCGTTTTCATGATGATGTTAAAGGTATTACCCTTATCGTGACTCTTCAGATTTTTTACGTTTTCCAGAACAAAAATTGCAGGTTGTTTTGCCCGGATGATCCTGGCCACATCAAAGAAGAGCGTACCCTGAGTGTCGCACTCGAAACCGTGTTTGCGACCCATAGAGTTCTTTTTACTGACACCGGCGATGCTGAATGGCTGGCATGGAAATCCCGCAAGAAGAACATCATGATCCGGGATAGAGGCATCGATAAATTTGTATGCCTCGTCATCAGTAACCTCGGGCCGGTTGCTAAGAGTGATGTCACGGATGTCTGAATTGAAGCGGTGCTCGTTCTCATCGCAATACCAGTTCGCCCGGTAAGTACGGCTGGAATAAGTATTCCATTCGCTCGTGAAAAGACATTTACCACCGATGGCATCAAATCCGCTTCGCAGTCCACCTATCCCTGCAAACAGATCGATAAAGCTAAAGTGCCTGTCCTCATAATCAGCAGGTCGTGAAGGTATTAAAGTCTGTAGATAGCGTCCATCTGCGATACTCAGATCACAATGCTCAGGTATGCATGTAACCTGACGTTTAAGGGATGCACGGGACCAATTACTGCCATTTTCATCATTTAATACCTGAGCCAGATATTTCAGGTCATAAATAGTCGAAGCTGTTAACAAAGTTTTGTGGATCAGAGATGGTGTTTTATCCACATCATTCAGGTCTGTCTCAAGATCATGAGTGTAACGTTTCATCCAAACTCTCTCAGGAATAATATCTTTGAGATAGATTAACACGCTTAATTTGGATTATTTTTTGGTTCAGGTTCTAAATTTATTGTGATTATTCTGCCTTTAAGTTGCAAAAAGATTGGTTTTAAGCCCGCCCATGAAATAATGACTTGTTAAAATACTGCCTGTAAATAGGCTTGTGGATACATGTCTGTACTCAACAAATTCAGGTGAAATGATGTTTTTTTTTACAAAGTTACTTTTGCCCATCATGATTGTTGTATTCCCAGTGGCGTCCTGGGGGAACTCAACAACTTTTGAGGCAAAGGTGGTTAAGATTGTTGACGGTGACACCATAACTGCGTTGGATGCTCAAAACACAACCATCAAAATACGGATGTATGGTATAGACGCTCCTGAATCTAAACAGGCTTTTGGCCAAAAAGCAAAACAGGCCTTAACCACAGCTATAGCAACTAAAATCGTTACCGTGATAGACCATGGTACGGATATCTATGGCCGTATGTTAGGTACCATCTGGTTAGATGGATATGATATCAATGCCTCTATGGTGGACAGTGGATATGCGTGGGTTTATCGGTTCGAAGATAACGCCATTGTCCCTGGCTATATCAAATATGAATCCGCAGCACAAAAGGAGGCAAAAGGGTTATGGGCAGACACCAACCCTGTCCCACCATGGCAGTGGAGACAGGCAAACGAAAAGCCCAGAAAGGTGAAAGGGAAGAAATAACCATGATGAAAGAGCCTCATCCGTTACTTCAGTTGGTACTAAACGATTCCGGTCGTCTAACCATGCCTGTTTATTATAGAGATCAACAGTATTGCCCGACTTGCCTTACAAAGGTGTTGAAGAGTGAGGATGGAAGTTTGGCGCACCTCGGGGAAATAAATCAAAATACATGTAGACCTTCTATTTCAGTAGTTGTGACAAAAGCAATTATTGAAATGTTATGTGACGGGGAAAAAATATTTGTAAATCCAATACGATACCGAGGCCGGGTGCTGGCACCCTCAGTAATTTTTTCTCCCGACACTCACACTTTCAAACCGTTTATAAATACAGACTATCAGCCTGTGGGAGCAAACTGGAAAAGTGAAAAGGGATATAAACTCGGTCTGTTTTATCTCAAAGATCGAGCCAACTCTATCAATAAAGAGGAATTTGATTTCATTGCCGTTATAGACCCTAAGGCAATGCAGAAAGAATTTATTTCGGCCTGGTCTGAGGTTGATGAAAAAAATCCATTGGAAACGCTGAAGCAGATCTTACGATCTAAAAACAACTCTTCTTTATGGGTAAAATGGCCTGGCAAAATTGAGCATGCGCAAAAAGGAAATTGCAACGAAAATTACTGGTTCGATTATCAATCTGATAATCAGGAAGTGAACTGTACGGTCTCTGTTGTAGGTATCGAAGGTAACAGTTCCGGTGAGACAATTTATAGATTGCAAACTTTGCTAAAGCGTAAGCTCAATGAATATCAACTGGTTCGGTCTTTAGGGACTATTATGCTTCTTGATAATACCGGGAATATGATTCCATCAAACCATCCTTATTTTGAAGTCATCTCAAAAGCATGTATAAATGGAGTGCGTGACTTTGTTCGTCAAAACCCGTGGGTAGTCTGACGGTCAACTATAAAGCATAATATAATTAGTAATAACAAGGAACAGACATGAATGAAAACTCAGTAATCTTAATAAGTTTATTTTGGTTTTTTTTTGGATCGAGTGTTGTAGCTGGTTTTATGGATGCATCATTATATTGCTGGATTTTTGCAGCCATAAGCGCATTGTTTCTTCTTTCGGTGATACAAACACCAAAGGAGTTAACGGTATCTATTCTTCTTGCGGTACTTATGGCAAGCTCCGCAGGTGTTTTCATTCTGGCTTATAAAGTCAAAACGAATGTCGTTTCACCAATCTATCTCTTAAAAAAGCCTACTGCATACATGGCTGAAATAGATAACCGAAGGATTCATGGTTACTAAATATTTTGCAATTGCATCATTTGACGGTCCGGGTTTATTTACCCACAGCATCGACTAATTCAAGAGGTTACATATGATAGTTTCAGAAGCAATTTTTTATTCTTCTATTATTTCCTGGGTTCTTTATTGGTGGTTTATTGGAAATATTACTAAAAAGGTAGGGATGCTTGTTGTTCCACTCACGCTTACCTTCGGATGTTACATTTATGCAATTCATTTGGATGATTCCGAACAGCAAACCAATTTACGTTGGGAGCAGATCGGTTTTATTACCTTTATAATTGTGATAATGTGGGCAGGAAAGTTTGTGATGAAAAGACTATCTGAATGATGATCTAATCCACACTTTTCGATATCTTAGAAAAGTAACTTTGTGAGCAAACAGTCATATGACATGCAAAACGCTGATCTCAAAGACAGATGATGGATACACATTTAGCATTTCACCTTACGAAGACGGGTACCGCTTATCAGTCTCGCCTGAAAATCGTCACAATGGTACCCAAAGCTTTGACGGCTGGTTCCCACGTTTTTTTTCCGAACCACAGTATGCCAAATCATCTTTAACTAAGTTTCTCGGTGAGTCCTTAGTATGGGAAGAAGATTCAAGTAATGCTCTATGAGATTACTTATTATAAATTTTTCTATTAATCTCCATGGAGTGATATATGAATTTGGCCTATTTTTTATTTTTGTCTATAACTGTTATGCTTACGAGCTTTATTATTAAATCACTTGTCGTATTGGTAAAGTTCAAATTACTTCGTGATGAACGTCTCGAATATACCAGCAATAAAAATATTGATGAGATGTACGATTTAATGAATGCGAAGGAAGAAATCCTCATAAGGCATCATAAGCAGATGTTGGCATTGCATCTTTCACTATTAATATTCGTTCTATTTATTGCTTACATTTACTAAAAATAATTTTATTCAACATTTCAACAAAGGGTTTTCAATGGAAAGCTTCGAAACTGAACAAATGATTCAATATGCTTTCTACATAAATATCGTAATAACGACTGGTTTGGCATGGTTTTGCTTGCGGTCAGGATTGCATTACAATTTTTTCAGAAAAGCAGAGAGTGCCAGAACAAAAGGGCTGAGTAGTACCTCTACTGAACACGGTCCAGCAATTGTGAGAATAAAGAAGCTACAAGCATTAGTAGATTTTATTAGTAACTGTGCTTTTCTAATCCTTTCAATTGGCACAGCTTATATTTTGTATTTTTGGATCCACAGTTAACTCATACAAGGTAACTTCGGCAAATAACAACTTCTAATGCAGGACTTTAATAACTATAACGGATGCTACATGAAAAACGACAGTTTAATTACGCGGTATAAAATACTTAAAGGCGAACGCGATGAGTCTATCTTCACCATAATAATCGCGCTAGTAGTAAAGCTGGGGCTGGTAGCCCTGGCATTCTATCTGTTGCTTGGTTCCACGATTGATTGGTCAAGCTGGAAAACCTATGCCGCCATGTTGATCTTTGGAGCATTTCTCTAAAAGGATGACCACGGCAATACCAGGTCAGACAACAAGGTCGTTAGCATGATCGTTGGAAGCAACGGAAGCACCTTGAAAAAGGTCGGCAGCACTATAAAATCCATCAGCAATGCACACAAATAAACTACTGGTATCTTAAAATGAAAGTGAAAGAGTTGATCGCCATGCTGAACGAAAGAGACCCTGAGGCAATTGTTCTGATTTCCGGCTATGAAACGATCGGCGGCACGGAAGTCGCAGAAGCTGATTTGCTCATTGATATGCAGTCAATATGCTTAGAACAGGCTGATAATCTCACAGGAAACCGTAAAGTTGTTTCTTCCGGTGGTGAAGATTCAGTTTGGTTAGGCTGGAAAGATGATTACCGTACAAAGGTGTTTTTAGAAGATGCCCAAATTCCTGATCAAGATGAATGACGGTCAGCGTTGGCTTCAAAGGCAATCTATCAGTACGTGAAACGTAAATGTTAAAAAATAACCACATATGAATCAATAACTTATGTCAAAGCTAAGTAGAGATGTCCGGGGTGGGGCAAAGTTCAAATGTCCTTTGATAATATTGAATTCCTGGATAAAAATCGCATCTTAACCTCTTCGTTTGAGTACCTTGTTGGGTTGACCCCGTATTCGCTTTATTTGTAGTATTGGGCTGCTTTGAAGTGTTTCATGTTCAAACGCGACGTGTTCTGTAAGTTCTTCCTGACAACAGAGCCGACAATATATACACATCCGCTATGGAGAATCTGACAACCGCTATGCGTATTACGCCACCCTGAGTTTTTCCTTCCTCTGTCGTACTGAGCAAGCCTCAGCACGCACTCAATAACATCCCGTCTGCGGATGTGCTTTACCGTACGTAAAAATGTAGCCCTCCAGGGCTGACTGTATCTAAAAACTGAGAAATTACTATGTTGCTGTCCTCGACGCGTAAGGACTGGCTGGGTAACGTCCGTGGTGACGTTCTGGCCGGTATTGTTGTCGCGCTCGCACTCATTCCAGAAGCGATCGCCTTTTCCATTATCGCCGGTGTTGATCCCCAGGTGGGCCTCTACTCGGCGTTCTGTATTCCTCTCGTTATGGCCTTCTTTGGCGGACGTCCGGCGATGATTTCGTCCTCCACCGGTGCAATGGCTCTCCTGATGGTGACGCTGGTGAAAGATCATGGCTTACAGTATTTACTGGCTGCCTCCATACTGACCGGGGTATTCCAGCTGATAGCCGGATATCTGAAGCTTGGCGGGCTGATGCGTTTTGTTTCACGCTCAGTGGTCACGGGGTTTGTTAATGCACTGGCAATACTGATTTTTATGGCCCAGTTGCCTGAGCTGACCAATGTGACATGGCATGTTTATGCCATGACTGCGGCAGGGCTGGGGATCATCTATCTCTTCCCTTATATCAACAAAACCATTCCTTCACCGCTTGTGTGCATCGTGGTGCTGACTGGGATTGCCATGTGGCTGCATCTGGATGTGCGAACCGTCGGGGATATGGGGAAACTTCCCGACAGTCTGCCGGTCTTCCTGCTCCCGGACGTGCCTTTAAATCTTCAGACGCTGCTCATCATCCTGCCATATTCTGCGGGGCTTGCGGTGGTTGGCCTGCTTGAGTCGATGATGACCGCCACTATCGTGGATGACATGACCGACACGCCAAGCGACAAAAACAGGGAGTGCAAAGCTCAGGGCATCGCGAACATCTGCACATCCTTTATCGGAGGAATGGCAGGCTGCGCGATGATTGGGCAATCTGTTATCAACGTAAAATCCGGTGGACGCGGACGACTTTCAACCCTCACGGCGGGCGTGGTGCTGCTTTGCCTGATTGTGTTCCTGCGCAACTGGGTCTCCCAAATTCCGATGGCAGCGCTGGTCGCGGTGATGATTATGGTTTCCATCGGGACATTCTCCTGGCGCTCCATTGCCAACCTGCGGACACACCCCCTTTCAACCAGCGTGGTCATGCTTGCCACCGTCGCGGTTGTGGTGGCAACACATAATCTGGCCTTCGGTGTGCTGACCGGTGTACTGATTGCTTCGCTCAATTTTGCCACTAAAGTATCCCGGTTCATGCGTGTAACCTCAGTTCTGGAGGGGACGAGCCGGACGTATACCGTCACCGGCCAGGTATTCTTTGCATCAGCAGACCGCTTTACGAGCCACTTTGATTTCCGTGAAGCGATTGAGAATGTGGTGATAGACGTTTCACATGCCCATTTCTGGGACATCACGTCCGTCAGCGCCCTGGATAAGGTGGTCATTAAGTTCCGTAGAGAGGGCGCCGGGGTTGAAATACGTGGGATGAATGAAGCCACCCGCACCATCGTTGACCGGTTTGGTGTTCACGATAAACCTGAAGAAGTCGAAAAACTGATGGGCGGTCATTAACAGACTGGAGGGAAAACTATGAATAATACTGTTACAGCCTGTGTGGACGGTTCACTTTCAACGCGGTCAGTGTGTGAATATGCGGCGTGGGCAGCCCGCACTTTGCAATCACAGCTAGCACTGTTGCACGTTATCGAAAAAGACAGCACCCCGGTAGTGTCAGACCTGACCGGCACTCTCGGCATAGACAGTCAGCAATTGCTGACCGATGAGCTGGTAGAAATTGAAGGGCAACGTAATCGCCTGCTGATGGCCCAGGGGAAAGCAATACTGGAAAGTTGTGCTGAACTGCTTCAAAAACAGGGAAGCCCGGATGTGCTTTTGATGCAAAAACACGGTACACCGGATGAAGTTCTGGCAGAGCTGAGCGACCTTCGTCTCATGGTGCTGGGGCGTCGGGGTAGCCAGCATCCGGTAGGCTCTCATCTGGAAAGCGTTATTCGTCTGCAAAAGAAACCCCTACTGGTTGTTCCGGAGAACTACTCAGTGCCTTCCAGAGTCATGCTGGCTTATGATGGCAGTGAAGAAAGCAGGAGTAACCTGGAACGTCTGACGATGAGTCCCTTACTCAGGGGGCTGGAGTGCCACCTTGTCATGGTAAACGGTAAGAAGGAAGAGCTGCTGACCGCACAGCAAATTTTACGTGACGCGGATATAGAAAACAGCACAACACATCTTACCGGGCAATCAGTCGGGGACGCGCTTATTCGTTACGCCGAGGAAAATGCTGTCGATCTGATAGTGATGGGGGCCTACGGTCATTCCAGGTTGCGGCAGTTCTTTATCGGTAGTCATACCTCCGAAATGCTGCAAAAGACGCAACAACCGCTTCTTATCCTCCGTTAGCACTGATTATCTTAAATAAAAAAGGGCGAGTTCTCTCGCCCTTCGTCACAAGAACACGTTTAGTTCAGCCGGTTACCTTTTTCATCAACTACCTTCTCACCGTCCTCTTTCGTGAACGCGCTTTTCTGCGCATCGGGAAGAATATCCAGCACGACTTCAGAAGGGCGGCATAGCCGGGTACCCAGCGGCGTTACCACGATAGGGCGATTGATCAGAACAGGGTGCTGCAACATAAAATCGATTAACTGCTCGTCAGTAAAGCGGTCTTCCGCCAGCCCTAACGCTTCAAAAGGTTCGACATTCTTACGCAGCAGCGCTCGTACCGTGATCCCCATATCCGCAATGAGTTTTACCAGCTCAGCTCGTGATGGTGGGGTTTCAAGATAATGAATAACGGTCGGCTCTGTACCGCTGTTGCGGATCATTTCAAGGGTATTGCGTGACGTGCCGCAGGCCGGGTTGTGATAAATGGTAATGTTGCTCATATCAGTATCTCATTACAAAGTGAAAGACAGACGAAGCGCCAGTGCTGCAAGCGTGACAAACAGCACGGGGATTGTCATGACAATGCCCACCCGGAAGTAATATCCCCAGGTAATTTTGATATTTTTCTGCGACAGAACGTGCAGCCACAGTAACGTTGCCAGACTGCCGATAGGGGTAATTTTTGGCCCCAGGTCGCTGCCGATGACGTTGGCGTAAATCATCGCTTCTTTGATAACACCGGTCGCTGTGCTGCCATCAATCGACAGCGCCCCGACCAGCACGGTCGGCATATTGTTCATCACTGATGACAGGAAGGCCGTCAGGAAGCCCGTACCCAGCGTTGCCGCCCACAATCCCTGCTCTGCCAGCTGATTCAGCAAGGAAGAGAGATAGTGGGTCAGACCGGCATTTCGTAAGCCGTAGACCACCAGGTACATCCCCAGCGAGAAGATAACGATTTGCCAGGGCGCACCACGCAGCACCTTACCGGTGTTAATGGCATGCCCTTTTTTCGCAACAGCAAACAGAAGCAATGCACCAGCGGCTGCGACCAAACTGACCGGTACGCCCAGCGGCTCCAGTCCGAAGAATCCCACCAGAAGCAACACCAGAACCAGCCAGCCGGTTTTAAAGGTATTCACATCACGTATAGCGTCTTTCGGTTCTTTCAACAGAGAAACGTCGTAAACGGCGGGAATGTCCTTACGGAAAAACAGATGCAGCATCACCAGCGTAGCCGCAATCGCGGCCAGGTTAACCGGGACCATCACGGCGGCATATTCTGAGAAACCAAGCTTAAAGAAATCCGCCGAGACGATATTCACCAGGTTTGAGACAATCAGTGGCAGGCTTGCCGTGTCAGCGATAAACCCTGCGGCCATGATAAACGCTAAGGTTGCTCCCCGGCTGAATCCCAGCGCCAGCAGCATCGCGATAACGATAGGTGTCAGGATCAGTGCCGCACCGTCGTTGGCAAACAGTGCCGCAACCATCGCACCAAGCAGGACGATCCAGGTGAAGAGCAGCCGCCCCCGGCCATTCCCCCAACGGGCAACGTGCAGCGCGGCCCATTCAAAGAAGCCGGATTCGTCGAGCAGAAGACTGATGATGATCACGGCGATAAAGGTGGCGGTCGCATTCCACACTATCTGCCAGACCACCGGAATATCCCCCAGATGAACGACGCCAGTCAGCAATGCCAGAATTGCGCCCAGTGAGGCACTCCAGCCAATCCCCAGCCCTCTGGGTTGCCAGATAACCAGGACGAGCGTGAATAAAAAGATAGCACCAGCCAGTAACATCAGAAACTCCATTCACATTTGTTTATTCGGATATATATATCGCCATCAGCAGGAGACAGATGCCACGCTACTGAGCTTGTTGCGTATGTTTTCTCGTTCACAGTTCCAGGCTGTATCAATAATACCCGCAGCCCATGCTGGCATGTGTGGCGACAGTCGGTAATGCACCCATTTTCCTTCGCGACGGTCGATGACCAGCTCGGCTTCACGTAAAAGGGCCATATGGCGAGAAATTTTTGGCTGAGACTCTGCGGTTGCCGCACAGATGTCACAGACGCACATTTCACCGGACTCCCTGAGAAGCATCACGATAGTTGAACGGGTCTCGTCGGCGAGCAGTTTAAAAAGCTGAACAGGCTGTAGCATGCTTAACCTCGTAAAAAAATAACAATACATATGGTATTTCATATGTGATAACTTTTAAAGCATAGCTTATGAAATGGAGATTTTTTATGACCGACTTACCAGCAATCGAACCGGCTTATTTTGATGATGCGCTTGCCAGCAAACTTACGGGCAACAACGAAACCATGCCGCGAATTCTCATCCTGTACGGTTCAGTACGAGAGCGGTCCTACAGTCGTTTTGCAGCGGAAGAGGCCGGGCGGTTGCTGGCAAAGATGGGGGCTGAGGTGAAAATATTTAACCCATCCGGTCTGCCGTTACCCGATGATGCGCCCGAAAGTCACCCCAAAGTGCTTGAACTCCGCGAGCTGGTCAGGTGGTGTGACGGAATGGTCTGGAGTTCTCCGGAAAGACATGGCGCCATGAGCTCGGTGATGAAGGCCCAGATTGACTGGATACCCCTGAGTGAAGGTGCTGTTCGTCCTTCCCAGGGTAAAACGCTGGCCGTCATGCAGGTTTGTGGTGGTTCACAGTCGTTTAACACGGTCAATCAGATGCGGATACTTGGCCGCTGGATGCGGATGTTCACCATCCCCAATCAGTCGTCAGTGCCAAAGGCATGGCAGGAATTTGATGATGAAGGGCGCATGAAACCCTCACCCTGGTATGACAGGATTGTCGACGTTACCGAAGAGTTGTTCAAAATGACGTTACTCCTGAAAGGGCACACAGCCTACCTGTCCGACCGCTACAGCGAAAGGAAAGAGAGTCATCAGGAGCTCGCGGCACGGGTCAATCAGGCCAAAATCTGACAGCCAGGCATGCCCGGATGGATTACCGGGCTTTAAATCGGTTTCTTCCCAAATATCTCTTCAGAGCGTGACTGAAGTTTCACCAGGGCATTGAACATATCGTCCTGATCCAGGGAACGCTGGGATTTCTTCGTCGTGGGAGCTTTACGCCTGCGAGAAGGGCCGTCTCCGGATGGTACGGATTGCGACCGGTTATTATCCCGCTCGGCCTGGACCAGCTGCGCCATTTCCAGGGCCCGCCCCAGACGTTTGTTATCCACAATGGCCCCCTGATCGATTTCAGAAAGCTTGTCATAGGTGGAGTAGGGAAGTGATACGCCATTAAGCCGGAGCTCTTTATGTCCATCCGGGTAATGCCAGACATCGATGTATTTACCAATCGCCCGACGACTGAATTCGCTGTCTTCAATCAGATAAAGGACTTTGTCGTATTGCACTGTGAGTGATTTCGACACTTTACGAGCTTCACGCCAGTTAAATACCATATCAAGATCGTCATCGACATCCAGTTCCCGATGAACATCAAACGCCTGGCGAGGCGCTTTTGCGAAACGACGGTTGTAATCGTTCATGAACTCTTCGGCAAATGCGTTCGCAGCTTCCATGGAACTGATGCCCTGGAGCCTGAGCTCCTTGACCAGTCGGTCCTGAAGCGTCAGGTGCGCCCGTTCAACGCGGCCTTTGGCAGCACTGGTTTCTGCACAAATGGTCTGAATGTTCAGTTCATGCATCGCACGGCCAAACTGGGTATCGCCGTCGCCGCCGGTTGCATTTTTATTGTTGATCCTGAATACGCTGGCTTTGTCGCTGTACAGCGCAAGCGGTTTGCCATGTTTTTCAATATAGCCCCGGGTCGCTTCAAAATAGGTGAAAGTAGACTCAGATTTCACGAAAAGAAGCTGCATTAAACGACTGGTTGCGTCATCAACGTAAACCAGTGCCGTACACTTAGGTCCCCGATTTTCAAACCAGTGGTGGTCGCAGCCGTCGATTTGTATGAGTTCACCGGCACAGGCACGGCGGTAACGAGGTTGCTGAATTTTTGGCGCACGTTGCTTACGTGGGACCCACAGACTGGCCTGAGTCATCAGCTTACGGACGGTTTCTTTGGAAAGATGAACACCGTGCACCTCAGACAGTTTTTCACAGGCCAGCGTCGGACCGAAATCGTTATAGCGTTCGCGAATAATGTTCAGCGCGTATGCGGCCAGTCCCTGAGGCAACTGGTTGTTACTGGATTTACCACGACGGCGGCTGGTCATGCCAATCGGACCATCTTCACGATAACGCGCAAGCAGACGACGGCACTGACGGTCGGAGATACCAAGCCGCTGAGCTGCCATTTGTGTTGTCAGACGCCGGTCGATGACATCCTGAATGATTTTGAGTCGGTTAACTTCATCCAATGTGAAAAACTCCGCTGCGAGAGCCGTCATGGTAATCCTTACTTGATTATACACGCCGGACATCTTAACTTAGCCATTATCGGACATTACAACTTTGCTACTACAACTTAAGTGCGCATAATCAGGATTATGTAAGATCAGCGTTAAGTAGTCGATTTATTTGAAAGTGACGTCGTCTTTAAGTTAAAATCACCTATAATCAATACCTACTGGAGCAGCTCATGGCTGACACCTACCTCCCCCCGGGCTTTAAAAAATGCAAATCATGTCAGCAAGTTAAACCCTTTGAACAGTTTGGAAAAGAGCTCAAGGGCAAGTTTGGCCTCAAGAGTAAATGCCGAGCGTGTATTAGCGAGAAAAACAAAACGTACGCAGCAGGCCCAGGGGCCGAAGTAAAGACGCAAAATAATAGGACCTACCAGGCAGAAAACAAGACTGAGCTCGCGGAGAAAATGCGCGTTAAGCGTGCGAAAGAAAAATTTGGTGATCGCTATAATTCCTACCTCGCTTCTTTAGAGTCCATGAAAAAACTCAAATAATGTAATCGCCAACGGAGGAATAATGAATGTACATCTGAAATATGATACGATAAAGCACTATCACTTTGATTGGCTAACGCCTGCTGGCGACTATCCTAATTCAGCGGTTATGCTCGTAGGTTTCCGTGATGGGCGCTGGATTATTGTTCAAGAGTTCGGAAATGATTATAGCTGCTTCGAGGGCGTTCTGAAGAATGGTGATGATCTTAATACGGAGCCTAAATTCTATTCCGACTTAGAAAGCGTAGCGGTTGCTGCTTTTGGCATGATGAAGCAGATATATCCCCAGTACCAAGATAGCACGTTAGAAGAATTCCTCGCTGGATAAAATATTCTAGAAACCAAACTCGCCTTATTCGAAGGAAACTGACTATGTATAGAAAGGTTTTAGCTCTTTCAGCCTTACTGATTTCTGCTTGTTCCACCGATAATCCTCATAAACAAAGTATGCACCACAATGATTTTGAGCTTTCGGACTCAGCTGTAAAAATTCAAATCAAGTCTGGAAATAAGACAATCTCCGGCTCAGGTACTTGGATCGATGAACAACATATTCTTACAGCTTCACATTTATGGCTTGATGCAAGCAAGGATTATAGTCTAAGTATAATAACAAGGAATGGGAGCCAACCAGCAACAGTTATCAATATTGATGATCCTAAGAACCGGGACCTCGCTCTTTTAAAAGTAGAAAAAAATACTATTGTCAAAGCCCCACCTAATTGGAAGCTTCCAGTATGTGATAATGTTCTAGCTCCAGGTGAGTCTGTTTGGGTTCTATCGGGAATGTATAATACGCTTTCAAATACGTATGCTTCCCCCGACTCAACCTACTATTATAAAGGAATAGTTGGTTCTGATGGTTTGACTGCTTTTTATCAAAATGGAGTTAGTGGAAGCGCTGTGTTAAACCAATCTAAGAGTTGCTTATATGGTGTTGTGAGTCAACAAGACATTAAAAAGATCAATGTCTATCAGATATATATTACGAAGATTACTACAAATGAAATTATACGCGGATTCATAGGTTATAAAAATAATTAAATGAGCGTAATCTTACAACAGGCAATTCCGACGTTATCTGCGTTGGTCTACCTATCTGAACCTTTAAAAGGAACGTCTATCATGTATAAACTTTTACCCGCAATACTAGTCTTTCTTTCGGTGTTCCTTGGACTAATCGCTCTACTCAGTGCTATCAAAAATGGTTCTGATGAATTGGCGGTATTCCTCATTACACTTTCGGCGTGGTTCGCTGCTTTAAGTAAGTTTTATTCACTTAAACTGTATAAAAATAGTTAGCCTGTGAATCCAAATACAGTTGACAAGTATCCAGCACTGCCCCCGTGATTTATTCAGGTTAGAAGCATTCCCGGAGTGCAGGCTGGGATTAGAAAAGTTACTTTTCTTACGATGTACCAACCAATAGGGCACGACTTATCGTAATGCCTAATTACATATTACCTGTTTAAGTCGATCTAATAATTTCATTGGAGCAGACATGTCCCCGGAATTGGTATCAGGCATTGCACGAGTGGCGCATGAAAAGCTACTTTCAGTTTTGACGGAGTGCGGCACAAAGAAGACGAAAGGCACATGCCTTTTTGCAAGCTATCTTGTATGTTATTTAGCAAAAACTAAAGGTCTAGATGCTGTTGTTCGTGGGGGTAACGGTGCAGATGATGGCGGTATATTTACAGAGAGTGGTGGCTTTGGCCATTATTGGTGTGAATTGAACTTCGAAGAAGTGCAATATTATATTGACATCACTTCCGAGCAGTTTGGGTTTCATCCATACATAGTGAAACGCGTCAACGATATAACAGGATGGCCACGATATATTCCTGGTGATCAGGAAACGGTCGATAGTCATTTAGAACAATTATTACGCGACGGCTATACAGAATAGGCTGCGTATACACTATCGCAGCCTTTCAGGCTCTTAACCCTTGTGACCAGTTAACGGAACCACTCAGGATGACGCTGCCGATCAACGTTGATAACCTGCGAATTAAATTCAACGACATCCGCTGGAGTAAGCATTAATTCATCAGGATTTACAATAAATGGTCTTAAAACCACTTCGCCACCGTCTTCTTTTGCACCGTAGATATTAATAAGAAAGTGCAGTCGTTGATTTCCGTCAGCATTGCGTTGCCATTCTCTAAAAGTCAAAGTCTGTTTAATATAGTTTGTTAAAAGAAATGCGAATTCAGATTCTTCCGTTTGTGAGATACCGTTTTTGTTAGACATTTTTTTTAGTATCTTTCCGAGCATGGATACACAGGCATCTAGGGAAGGTGCGAATAAGCAGGTCATTTCTTCCCAAGCTGACTCGCTGATTAAAATTTCGCGGATCTGGGCCGATTTTTTTCCCGCAAACACATCGAATCAGCCTATTTAGGCTATTTTTTCCACCATTTCTGGCGTTATTTCCGGTTTTTACTGAGATCTCTCCCACTGACGTATCATTTGGTCCACCCGAAACAGGTTGGCCAGGGTGAATAACATCGCCAGTTGGTTATCGTTTTTCAGCAGCCCCTTGTATCTGGCTTTCACGAAGCCGAACTGCCGCTTGATGATGCGAAACGGGTGCTCCACCTTGGCACGGATGCTGGCTTTCATGTATTCGATGTTGATGGCCGTTTTGTTCTTGCGCGGATGCTGCTTCAAGGTTTTTACCTTGCCGGGACGCTCGGCGATCAGCCAGTCCACATCCACCTCGGCCAGCTCCTCGCGCTGTGGCGCTCCTTGGTAGCCGGCATCGGCTGAGACAAATTGCTCCTCTCCATGAAGCAGATTACCCAGCTGATTGAGGTCATGCTCGTTGGCCGCGGTGGTGACTAGGCTGTGGGTCAGGCCACTCTTGGCATCGACACCAATGTGGGCCTTCATGCCAAAGTGCCACTGATTGCCTTTCTTGGTCTGATGCATCTCCGGATCGCGTTGCTGCTCTTTGTTCTTGCTAGAGCTGGGTGCCTCAATGATGGTGGCATCCACCAAAGTGCCTTGGGTCATCATGACGCCTGCTTCGGCCAGCCAGCGATTGATGGTCTTGAACAATTGACGGGCCAGTTGATGCTGCTCGAGCAGGTGGCGGAAATTCATGATGGTGGTGCGATCCGGCAGGGCGCTATCCAGGGATAATCGGGCAAACAGGCGCATGGAGGCGATTTCGTACAGGGCATCTTCCATGGCACCGTCGCTCAGGTTGTACCAATGCTGCATGCAGTGAATACGCAGCATGGTCTCCAGCGGATAGGGCCGTCGGCCATTGCCCGCCTTGGGATAAAACGGCTCGATGACAGCGGTCATATTCTGCCATGGCAGAATCTGCTCCATGCGGGAGAGGAAAATCTCTTTTCGGGTCTGACGGCGCTTAGTGCTGAATTCACTATCGGCGAAGGTGAGTTAATGGCTCATGATGTCCCTCTGGGATGCGCTCCGGATGAATATGATGATCTCATATCAGGAACTTGTTCGCACCTTCCCTAGACTTAACGATGTTAAAATTTTGGTTGTATTAAAATCCTCCTGCGAAAGTGAAATCATCCATGTATTATCTTTATGATAGTCGGTGATATAAATAAAATGAGATGTAAAAGGCGTTGAGTGATTGAACTCTCCTAGGTAATGACTCCAACTTATTGATAGTGTTTTATGTTCAGATAATGCCCGATGACTTTGTCATGCAGCTCCACCGATTTTGAGA
>NZ_JBMKIC010000047.1:0-26246 GCF_049238665.1 Enterobacter cloacae complex sp. IR5450 | reverse complement strand
TGATAAATTGTTAAAGAGCAGTGCCGCTTCGTTTTCGCTGCGGCGCGGGGTGTGCATATTACGCTTTCCCGCTTCAGAGTCAACCCTGATTTTCAGGATTTTTTCTCTTCAGCCGACCGGGCTGTTTGTGAAGTGATTCACATCCGCCGTGTCGATGGAGGCGCATTATAGGGATCCCAGTTTTTAGCACAAGTATTTTTTAGATCTTTTTTTCCAACTGATGATTTTCCGTGCTTTTCGCTGAAAACCCACCCGATCCGCTTAAAAATTGACGCATTTTGCCTTGCCTCGATCCAGGAATACGATCAAAGTCTTCTTTAATAGCGCTCATCTGTATCGAGGTAGATATGTTTGCAGTATTACGTCCTTATAAAGATCTGTTCCCCCAAAAAGGCGATCGCGTGATGATCGATGCCAGCAGCGTGGTCATTGGTGATGTTCGCATGGCCGATGATGTCAGCATCTGGCCACTCGTCGCGATCCGGGGCGATGTTAACTATGTTGCAATCGGTGCACGCACCAATATTCAGGACGGCAGCGTGCTGCATGTGACTCATAAGTCATCTTATAACCCTGAGGGCAATCCGCTCATCATTGGGGAAGATGTTACCGTCGGTCATAAAGTAATGCTCCACGGCTGCACAATCGGTAACAGGGTTCTCGTTGGGATGGGATCGATTTTGCTGGATGGCGTCATAGTAGAAGATGACGTAATGATTGGCGCAGGAAGCCTAGTTCCGCAAAACAAACGCCTGGAAAGTGGCTATCTCTATTTAGGCAGTCCGGTTAAACAGATCCGCCCCCTAAAAGAGGCGGAGATCGAAGGATTGAAATACTCAGCGAACAATTACGTTAAATGGAAGAATGACTATCTGGATCAGGATAACCAGACCCAGCCCTGATCGTCTTCCTGCTGTACGCGGATCAAATCGCTGGCTTCCTCTTCCAGATCCCAGCGATTTTCACAAAAGAGCGCTAACGGATCTGAACCACCAAAGCGCTGAAGCAACGTCTCCCCTTTAATCGCACAGGTGAGCTGCATTCCATGCACCAGCACCGGGAAACACACCGCTTGCTTGTTTTCATCCCAGATTTCTCTGTCGGGAAAATGAATCGCCTGATTCATGCCATCAGTTCCTGTTTCAGCTTTTCGATCACCGGTTCTACAGCAGGTAACACGCCATGCCAGAGTAGCACCGCATGAGCCGCCTGCCCCACCAGCATGCCCAGACCATCAGCCACATGTTTTGCCCCCTGTTGTTCGCACCAGGTCAGAAATGGCGTTTTCCCTTTTTGATAAAACATGTCATAGGCGTAGATGTGGGAATGAACCAGGGATGCAGGAATCGCCGGGATCTCTCCATTAATACCGCTTGAGGTGGCATTAATCACAAGATCAAATTCGTGACCCGCGAGATCCTCAAGTGCTACCGCAGCTACGCTGCCTGTGTGTGCGAACAACGCCGCCAGCTCTTCTGCTCTGGAGAAAGTACGGTTGGTGATTGTCACCGCACAATCCAGCGAAAGAAGAGGAAGCAATACACCGCGCGACGCGCCACCCGCACCGATCAGCAGGATCCGAAAGCCTGGTTTAATAAACGACAGTCGCTCCAGATCGCTGAGTAAACCAATGCCATCGGTGTTATCGCCAAGAAGGCGACCATCTTCAAGCCGCTTAAGAGTATTGACGGCGCCAGCGAGCGACGCACGCTCGGTCAGCTCATCTGCACGCCCGAAAGCCTCTTCTTTAAAAGGCACCGTGACGTTCGCACCTTTACCACCCGCATCAAAAAAGTTATTCAGCGTCGGTATAAATGCATCAACAGGCGCAAGAACCCGACCATACGGGTGATCTATCTGCAATTGCTCTGCAAACAGCTGATGGATCAGAGGCGACTTGCTGTGCGCGATCGGGTTACCAAAAACAGCATAGGTTTCCATCACATTATCCCTGGCGAAAACGTTCGCCGGTCAAGGCATCGCGAATTTCTGACGGGTTAAGACGGCCACCGGTTTCACCGACGGCTACCGGGAAATCACTCCCGAACTGCGCCAGAACTTCTTCGGTTGTCCGACAGGGGGGAAGCCCGGTCAGGTTGGCGCTGGTTGAAACCAGAGGTTTACCAAATGCCTGGCATAACTCCACCACCAGCGGATGGTCGGTAACGCGTACCGCAAGTGAATCGAAACGCCCGGTTAACCAGCGCGGCGTTGTCGGTTGTGCAGGAAAAACAAACGTCACGGGACCAGGCCACGCAGAGAAAATGGTTTCCCGCTGTGCAGGCGTCAGCATGGAATCATCAATATAAGGCTTAAGCTGCGCGTAGTTCGCAGCGATCAAAATCAATCCTTTTTCGACAGGCCGCTGTTTTAGCGCCAGCAGACGGTTAACGGCGACTTCGCTGTCAGGATCGCACCCGACCCCGAAAACGGCTTCTGTTGGATAGGCGATGACTTCTTCTTTTTTCAGGATTTCCACCGCCTGCGCGATGGAGCCTGATGGCAGGTTATTATTCACTGATTTGATCCGCCGAAACCGGCTTTCCACATTGTTTACTGGCGCAAAAGCGTTTCAAGCCTTGCGCGGTTTTCTTTTCTATAAGTAACGGATAATCGCAATGAGGGCAGACGCCCGCTACTGGTTTGAAATTGATAACGAACTGGCATTCGGGATAGCGATCGCACGAATGGAAGGTCTTGCCATAACGAGAGCGGCGCTGCACCAATTGACCACGCTGGCACTGAGGGCAGGCAATTGCCGTTTCATCTGGTTTATCAATTTGTTCCGTATGATCACATTCCGGGTAGCGGCTGCATCCGATAAACATCCCGAACCGCCCCTGCCGCAGCGCCAGTTCGCCGCCGCAGAGCGGACAAAGCTGTCCCTCCAGAATTTTGACGATATGTCCGTCCGCCTGGCTCTTCAGGGGACGGACATAATCACATTCCGGATAGTGTGAACAACCGAGAAACGGACCGTGTTTCCCGGACCGAATAACAAGTTCAGCCCCACACTGTGGGCAGGGCTCGTTTTTATGCACCGTGAAGAGTGCTGATTTGGCCATAACAACTCTTGTTGCTGCACATAGAATTAATGCAGCATACCTTCATTCACTTCAAAGAGTAATTCTTCCATTTGCTGATAGGCATTTTCACAGCCTGGAATGTTGAACAGCACCATCAGGATCACCCATTTCAGATCTTCCAGTTCAAATTCAGCAGTATCCAGCGCCATGACGCGCTCTATCACCATCTCTCTCGTTTCGAGGTTTAGCACCTGAATCTGCTCGAGGAATAAAATGAATCCCCGGCAGCTGGCATCCAGCCTTTCACACTCTTCAGCTGTATAGATGCGCACAGGCAATGGGTCAGAAGCAAGCTGCATCGGTTCGGCGAGGCCGTCCTGATAATCAGCCAACTTATCCAGCCACATCAACGCATTATAAATATCTTCCCGCTCAAAACCTGCGTCGGTCAGATCCCGTGTTAATTTGTCCTGATCCACCTGCATTTCTGCTTCGTTGTGGATGTAAGTCTCAAACAAATACATCAGTACGTCGAACATGGCATGCCCTCCTTAATCGGACATAGCCGCCGGGTACAGCTGCGATCCACCCTGCTAACTCCAGTTCGAGTAGCTGTGCTACCGTTACTGGCACAGGTTGGCCGGCACGTTCAGCGACAACGTCAACAGGTGTTACCTCATCTCCTACGTTAGCCAGGAGCTTGGGAAATGGCAATGCTACGGCCTCCTGATCCGATGAAATATGTCGCTTTTGGAGATCATCCTGCAACCAATGCAATCCATACTGCAAATTTTCCAGGATATCCTCTTTACAGGTCACCAGCGTCGCCCCCTGTTTTATCAGCCAGTGAGGGCCTTCGCAGCCAGGGTTCCCCAACGGGCCGGGCAGCGCAAAAACTTCACGCCCCTGCTCCAGTGCGCACCTTGCAGTAACCAGCGATCCACTTCGAATCGCAGCTTCGACCACCAGCACGCCCTGGCTTAACCCGCTGATGATCCGGTTACGCCGTGGAAAGTTACCCGGTCTGGGCGATGTCGAAAGTGAAAACTCAGATACTATCGCCCCCTCAGAAGCGATAAGTTGCTCAGCCAGAATGTGATGACGACGCGGATAGAGACTAAAAAGACCATTGCCAAGCACGGCGACACTTCGCCCTTTTGCTGACAACGCCGCATGATGTGCCACACCGTCGATGCCGCAAGCCAGGCCACTGGTGATCGTAAAGCCACATTGGGACAGCTGTTCACTGAGCATTTTCCCCCAACGCTCGCCGTACCACGAGGGCGCACGGCTGCCCACAACCGCAAGCTGCATGCTATTAAGCACGTCGACGCGGCCTCGCACAAAGAGCGCCCCGGGAAAATCAGGTATAGAACGCAACAATGGCGGAAAACGAGGATCATCCGCCGTGAGAAGGTGGTTGTCGGTGTGTTCCAGCCATTCCAGACTACGTTCAAGCTCACTCTCGCTGAACGAAAAAAACTTTACGGCATGTTTGGGCGAAAGCCCTGCCGCGTTGACAGCTTCAGCATCAACGGTTGCCTGGCGAAGCAGCCTCTGCGCAATCTCCAGCATCGCGTCACCGTATAACGACCCGATGTTTATAAGCCGTAACCATATCTCTGTGGACGTCATCCTTTTCCCTGCCATAAGCAGCCTCAGCAATCTTTGCGATTGGTCACTGATGCTGTCAATCGACCGGGGATTTGTCTAGAATAGAAGTAATATTCTTATCAACTCCTGAACACGACTCTGGAAATTTATGGCAGTTTTGCAAGTGTTACATATTCCTGACGAGCGTCTTCGCATCGTCGCGGAACCGGTTAAAGAAGTGAATGCAGAAATTCAGCGTATCGTCGATGATATGTTCGATACCATGTACGCTGAAGAAGGCATTGGCCTGGCGGCGACCCAGGTAGACATTCACAAGCGTATTATCGTGATCGACGTTTCTGAAAATCGCGATGAGCGTCTGGTGCTGATCAACCCTGAACTGCTTGAAAAAAGCGGCGAAACAGGCATTGAGGAAGGCTGTCTGTCTATCCCTGAACAGCGCGCTTTGGTGCCACGTGCCGAAAAAGTTAAAATTCGCGCACTGGATCGTGACGGCAATCCGTTTGAGCTGGAAGCCGACGATCTGCTGGCGATTTGCATTCAGCATGAGATGGATCACCTGGTCGGTAAACTGTTTATCGATTACCTCTCACCTCTGAAGCAACAGCGTATTCGTCAGAAAGTTGAGAAACTGGATCGTTTGCGTTCTCGCGCTTAACGCCCCCCGGATACAAGGAATAACGTGTCTACATCACTACGTATAATCTTCGCGGGTACCCCTGATTTTGCAGCGCGTCATCTCGACGCGCTGCTATCGTCTGGTCATCAGATTGTTGGCGTATTTACTCAGCCGGATCGACCGGCTGGCCGCGGTAAAAAACTGATGCCTGGCCCGGTTAAAGTACTGGCAGAAACGCATGGTTTACCGGTATTCCAGCCAGCGTCATTACGACCTGAGGAAAACCAGCAGTTAGTGGCAGACCTGAACGCTGACGTGATGGTAGTTGTGGCTTACGGCCTCATTCTGCCAAAAGCGGTACTCGATATGCCCCGCCTGGGCTGTGTTAACGTTCATGGTTCTTTGCTCCCACGCTGGCGCGGTGCAGCCCCTATTCAGCGCGCTCTGTGGGCAGGCGATGCTGAAACTGGCGTGACAATCATGAAGATGGACGTAGGTTTAGACACGGGTGACATGCTGTATAAACTGGCGTGTCCCATTACCGCAGAAGATACCAGCGCCACGCTGTATGACAAGCTGGCGGATCTCGGTCCGCAGGGGCTGATTGAAACGTTGCAACAGCTTGCTGACAATACAGCGACACCTGAAGTGCAGGATGAGGCACAGGTGACCTATGCTGAAAAACTGAGTAAAGAAGAAGCCCGGATCGACTGGTCCCTGTCAGCAACTCAACTCGAACGCTGCATCCGCGCCTTTAATCCGTGGCCGATGAGCTGGTTGATGATTGATGAGCAGCCAGTGAAAGTCTGGAAAGCTTCAGTTATTAACGGCAATACATCAGCAGAGCCCGGTACGATTATCGACGCCAGCAAAAACGGTATCCAGGTTGCGACCGGAGAAGGGATCCTGAATCTTGAATCGCTGCAACCGGCCGGTAAAAAGGCAATGAGCGCGCAGGATCTATTAAATTCCCGTCGTGAATGGTTCATCCCTGGCAATCGTCTTGCCTGAACAAATTTACTCTTAAGGCCCGGTGTTTCCGGGCATTTTTATTTTTACGGTTATGAAAAGACAAAATCTACGCACTATGGCGGCTCAGGCCGTTGAGCAGGTTATTGAGCAGGGCCAGTCACTGAGTAATGTCCTGCCTCCACTGCAACAAAAGGTTTCCGATAAAGATAAAGCGCTGCTTCAGGAGCTGTGCTTTGGCGTGCTGCGTACCCTCTCTCAGCTTGAATGGTTAATTAATAAGCTGATGTCACGCCCGATGAGCGGCAAGCAACGTACCGTGCATTATTTGATCATGGTCGGTTTCTACCAGCTTCTTCATACCCGCATTCCACCTCATGCTGCGCTGGCTGAGACAGTGGAAGGTGCCGTTGCGATTAAACGTCCCCAGTTGAAAGGATTGATTAACGGCGTGCTGCGTCAGTTCCAGCGTCAGCAGGACGAACTGCTGGCAGAATTTGCGCAAAGCGAAGCGCGCTTCCTGCATCCAGAATGGCTGCTGAATCGCCTTAAAAAAGCCTACCCACAGCAATGGCAAGACATTGTGGATGCCAATAACCAACGTCCGCCGATGTGGTTACGCGTCAATCGTAACCATCATACCCGCGACGCATGGCTGGCCCTGCTGGAAGAGACCGGAATGAGCGGCTTCACACACGCGGCTTATCCTGATGCGGTTCGTTTAGCCTCCCCTGCACCGGTACATGCATTACCCGGTTTTGAAGAGGGCTGGGTAACGGTACAGGACGCATCCGCTCAGGGGTGCATGGCCTGGCTTGAACCGAAAGACGGGGAGCAGATCCTTGATCTCTGTGCAGCGCCAGGGGGAAAAACAACGCACATTCTGGAAGTGGCGCCGCAGGCCAGCGTGATGGCCGTGGATGCTGATGAGCAGCGTCTTTCACGCGTCTATGACAACCTCAAGCGTCTGGGTATGAAAGCACAGGTTAAGCAAGGCGATGGACGTAAACCCGCAGACTGGTGTGGTGCTACCCGGTTCGATCGTATTTTGCTGGACGCCCCCTGCTCTGCAACCGGCGTAATTCGTCGTCATCCCGATATCAAATGGCTGCGTCGCGATCGTGATATCAAGGAGCTTGCCCAGTTGCAATCCGAAATTCTGGATGCCATCTGGCCGCATCTCAAACCCGGCGGAACCCTGGTGTATGCAACCTGCTCTGTTCTTCCGGAAGAAAACAGTCAGCAAATTGCGGCTTTCCTGAAGCGCACCCCGGACGCGACGCTGCATGATACGGGAACACCTGAGCACCCGGGTCTGCAAAACCTGCCGGGCGCAGAAGAGGGTGATGGCTTCTTTTACGCTAAGCTAATCAAAGAGTGATGTTGAGAACAGGTCACGAAAGATGAAAATTATCATTCTGGGCGCAGGGCAAGTTGGCGGAACGCTGGCGGAAAATCTCGTGGGCGAAAACAACGATATCACCATTGTGGATACCAATGGCGATCGCCTGCGCGTTTTGCAGGACAAGTTTGATCTTCGTGTTGTGCAGGGGCACGGCTCTCATCCTCGAGTGCTTCGTGAGGCGGGCGCGGACGATGCCGACATGCTGGTTGCAGTAACCAGTTCTGATGAAACCAACATGGTTGCATGCCAGGTGGCCTACTCGCTGTTCAACACACCGAACCGCATCGCCCGCATTCGCTCCCCGGACTATGTCCGGGATGCGGAAAAGCTGTTTAATTCCGAAGCAGTACCTATCGACCATCTTATTGCCCCTGAGCAGTTGGTTATCGACAGTATTTATCGTCTGATTGAGTACCCGGGCGCGTTGCAGGTTGTGAACTTTGCTGAAGGGAAAGTAAGCCTGGCGGTCGTGAAGGCTTATTACGGCGGCCCGCTGATTGGTAATGCCCTGTCGACAATGCGCGAGCATATGCCACATATCGATACGCGTGTTGCGGCGATTTTCCGTCACGACAGACCTATTCGTCCGCAAGGTTCCACCATTGTCGAAGCCGGGGATGAAGTCTTCTTTATTGCGGCTTCTCAGCATATCCGTGCGGTGATGAGTGAACTTCAGCGTCTCGAAAAACCGTATAAACGTATTATGCTGGTTGGCGGCGGTAATATTGGCGCAGGTCTGGCGAGACGGCTGGAAAAAGACTACAGCGTGAAGCTGATCGAACGAGATCAACAGCGCGCGTCGGAGCTGGCTGAAAAACTTCAGAATACTATCGTGTTTTATGGCGATGCTTCGGATCAGGAATTACTGGCCGAAGAGCATATCGATCAGGTTGATCTTTTTATTGCCGTCACCAACGACGACGAAGCGAATATTATGTCCGCCATGCTCGCTAAACGTATGGGGGCGAAAAAAGTAATGGTGCTTATCCAGCGTAAGGCTTATGTCGACCTGGTACAGGGTAGCGTAATTGATATTGCTATTTCACCCCAGCAAGCCACCATCTCTGCCCTGCTAAGCCATGTGCGTAAAGCGGATATTGTCGGCGTGTCGTCTCTGCGTCGTGGTGTTGCTGAAGCCATTGAAGCCGTCGCTCACGGGGATGAAACGACGTCGCGCGTTGTTGGTCGCGCGATCGACGAAATTAAACTTCCACCAGGCACCATTATCGGCGCCGTAGTGCGAGGGAACGATGTCATGATCGCCAATGATAATTTACGTATCGAGCAGGGTGACCACGTTATTATGTTCCTGACCGATAAAAAATTTATTACCGACGTCGAGCGTTTATTCCAGCCAAGTCCATTCTTCCTGTAATGATTTGGGTGCTCAGACGAGAGCACCCAAATATTAACCTTCTAATTTTCATGCCTTTTATTTTCATAACGATTATTTATCCCCAATGGCAATTAGCTAATCATTTGTTAAACTTATAGGCGTCAGCTGGCACAAGGAGAACATAATGAGTTTTATTAAAGAGTTTCGCGAATTTGCGATGCGCGGGAATGTAGTGGATTTGGCTGTGGGTGTCATTATTGGTGCGGCGTTCGGTAAGATCGTTTCATCATTAGTCGCCGACATTATTATGCCGCCGTTAGGACTGTTGATTGGAGGTATTGATTTCAAACAATTCGCCTTCACCCTTCGGGAAGCTCAGGGCGATATCCCTGCGGTTGTAATGCACTACGGCGTATTCATTCAGAACGTATTTGATTTCGTGATCGTGGCATTTGCCATTTTCATGGCGATCAAACTTATCAACAGACTTAACCGTAAAAAAGAAGAACCGGCTGCTGCCCCGCCAGCACCAACTAAAGAAGAAGTCTTACTGACTGAAATTCGCGATCTGTTAAAAGAGCAGAATAACCGCGTTTAATCAGGCGACAGAAACAGAAAGGCCAGTGGTAAAAAAGCGATTAGCTTGCTTGCCACTGGCCTCCCAGTTACCCCGTTGTGCATGTTTACCTTTACGTAAATAACTCCCTTTTCCTTTCTTGTTCTTCTCAACTCGCTGTCTGAAAAGTGGGTCGTGAAGCAATGCCTCAATGGCGTTATCTTTAATGTGTCCCTTAGTATGCTGATAGCGGCTCATCATTTCTCCTGAGCATAGTTAATGTCGGCGGGAGTCTAGTCCCTGGCTAATAAAAAATCAACAACCCTGAGCTTCACTACTGGCACCCTGTTCAAGTGCTTCCAGTATTGAGCAATAAACACTGCTGTGAGCAGTACCGCAGCACGCGTCATTTAACCTTTGCAGAGATCGCTGCATGGCTTGCAGTTCCTGAATGCGTCCTTCAACTTCATCCAGCCGGGCCTGAACGATGCTTTTAGATTCCTGACACGTATGATGTTCAGGATCGATACGGATCGACAGCAGTTCACGGATCGACTCCAGCGTGAAGCCGAGTTGCCGTGCATAGCGGATAAAACGAAGCCGTTGCAGGTCGTTATCCGTATAAAGGCGAAATCCACCTTCCGTTCTGACCTCATGATCGATCATCTGCTGCTTTTCGTAGTAGCGGATAGTATCCGGCGTTACGTTAGCAAGCTTCGCAAGTTCACCTATGCGGTACATGGCTACTCCTTGTTTATTTTTTGTATTAACCTTTCACTGTACTCACCATGCAAAAAGTCAGTATTCATTCCCGTCTGGCGCAGTTTTAGCTCGATGAGCGCCAGCCGACGACTGATTTCAGAGTACCGCGGGTCATTCTTATGAATGCCTTTAAGCAGATCGGCAAGCTCGACGGCTTCATTACGTTGCTGAAGCTCAGGCGGTAAACAACCTGCGTTTTTCAGTAAGCGATAACCGGCCCGTAATTCAGGGGGAATATGTGAATCATCGTCCAGAATCAGCGGCTCACCGCTGCCGGGAAGATTTTCGAACTCGCCTTTGTTTTGGGCATCGCTAATATGGCGTTCAGCCCACTGATCGAGCAACCACATAATGAACTCCAGGGGGTGAGCAGAAAAGATACAGACATTGTAGATAAGTGGAGATTCTGCGGATATAAAAAAACCCGCCGAGGCGGGTTTTTTTACGTTACTACAGATTACTCTGCAGCAGCTTCTGCTTTCTCTGAACGATCAACCAGCTCGATGTAAGCCATCGGCGCGTTGTCGCCTGCACGGAAGCCACACTTCAGAATGCGAGTGTAACCACCGGCACGGCTCGCGAAACGCGGGCCCAGTTCGTTAAACAGTTTTGCCACGATCTCGTTATCACGAGTACGGGCGAATGCCAGACGACGATTAGCAACGCTGTCAGTCTTGGCAAGAGTAATCAGCGGCTCAACTACGCGACGCAGCTCTTTCGCTTTAGGCAGGGTCGTCTTGATGATTTCATGACGAACCAGTGAACCTGCCATGTTGCGGAACATAGCCTGGCGATGGCTGCTGTTGCGGTTCAGTTGACGACCACTCTTACGATGGCGCATGACCTTATCCTTCTCAGTAAAACCTTAACCTGTGATCCGGTTACTCGTCAGCAATGCTTGCCGGTGGCCAGTTTTCCAGGCGCATGCCCAGAGACAGACCACGTGAAGCCAGCACGTCTTTAATCTCGGTAAGAGATTTTTTACCCAGGTTCGGCGTTTTCAGCAACTCAACCTCGGTACGCTGTACCAGATCACCGATATAGTGGATAGCTTCTGCCTTGAGGCAGTTAGCAGAGCGGACAGTCAATTCCAGATCGTCAACAGGGCGCAGCAGGATCGGATCGAATTCTGGTTTCTCTTCTTTCACTTCCGGCTGACGTACATCACGTAAGTCAACGAAAGCTTCCAGTTGTTCTGCCAGGATGGTTGCCGCACGACGAATCGCCTCTTCAGGATCGATTGTGCCATTGGTTTCCATTTCGATGACCAGCTTGTCCAGGTCGGTACGCTGTTCTACACGCGCTGCTTCAACATTGTAGGCAATACGCTCTACAGGGCTGTAGCATGCGTCGACCAGCAGACGGCCGATTGGGCGCTCATCTTCTTCCGAATGAATTCGGGCAGAAGCCGGCACATAACCACGACCGCGCTGAACTTTGATACGCATGCTAATAGCTGCGTTCTCATCGGTCAGGTGGCAGATCACGTGCTGCGGCTTGACGATTTCAACATCACCGTCGTGGGTGATGTCGGCTGCAGTCACAGGGCCAATGCCAGATTTATTCAGAGTAAGAATAACTTCATCTTTACCCTGAACTCTCACCGCCAGCCCTTTCAGGTTGAGCAGGATTTCAAGGATATCTTCCTGAACGCCTTCTTTGGTGCTGTACTCATGAAGTACACCATCAATCTCAACCTCGGTCACCGCGCAACCCGGCATCGATGAGAGCAGAATACGGCGCAGTGCGTTACCCAGAGTATGGCCAAAGCCACGCTCTAAAGGCTCAAGGGTCACCTTGGCGTGCGTCGAACTCACTTGCTCGATATCTACCAGGCGCGGTTTTAGAAACTCTGTCACAGAACCCTGCATTGTGTCCTCTCTTTGGTACTAAGCTTTACTTGGAGTAAAGCTCGACGATCAGGTGTTCGTTAATGTCCGCAGACAGATCAGAACGTTCTGGCTGACGCTTGAACGTACCTTCCATCTTGCCAGCATCAACTTCCAGCCAGGTTGGCTTTTCACGCTGCTCAGCCAGCTCCAGAGCGGCTTTCACGCGAGATTGCTTTTTCGCTTTCTCACGAATGCTAACAACGTCATTCGCTTTAACCTGATAAGAAGCGATGTTAACAACACGACCGTTTACCATGATTGCTTTATGGCTAACCAGCTGGCGTGATTCAGCACGAGTCGCGCCGAAGCCCATACGGTATACAACGTTGTCCAGACGACCTTCCAGCAGAGCCAGCAGGTTTTCACCTGTGTTGCCTTTCAGACGTGCTGCTTCTTTATAGTAGTTACGGAACTGACGCTCCAGCACACCGTAGATACGGCGAACTTTTTGCTTTTCACGCAACTGCACACCATAGTCAGACAGACGCGGTTTACGCGCACCGTGCTGGCCAGGAGCTTGTTCAATTTTACACTTGGTATCGATCGCGCGAACGCCAGACTTAAGGAATAAGTCGGTGCCCTCACGACGGCTCAGCTTGAGCTTAGGACCCAAATATCTTGCCATTTTCTATCTCCAACTAACCTAAAAAACGAGCGTTATACGCGACGTTTTTTCGGCGGACGACAACCGTTATGAGGGATCGGAGTCACATCAGTAATATTCGTGATGCGGAAACCAGCGGCGTTCAGAGCGCGAACAGTAGATTCACGACCCGGACCCGGACCTTTAACCATAACTTCCAGATTCTTGATGCCGTATTCTTTTACGGCTTCAGCGCAACGCTCTGCTGCAACCTGAGCTGCGAACGGAGTGGATTTGCGAGAACCACGGAAACCGGAACCACCGGCTGTTGCCCAACCCAATGCGTTACCCTGACGATCAGTAATAGTAACGATGGTGTTGTTGAAAGAAGCATGGATATGAGCCACGCCGTCAGAGACTTGTTTTCTTACACGTTTACGTGCACGAACTGGTGCCTTTGCCATTATTCAATCACCCCGATTATTTCTTGATCGGTTTGCGCGGACCCTTACGGGTACGTGCGTTGGTCTTAGTACGCTGACCGCGTACTGGCAGACCACGACGATGACGCAAACCGCGATAGCAACCAAGATCCATCAGGCGCTTGATGCTCATGCTGATTTCACGGCGCAGATCACCTTCAACGACAAATTTGGCAACTTCGTCACGCAGCGTGTCGATTTGTTCTTCAGACAGCTCACTGATCTTAACATCTTCAGCGATACCCGCTGCAGCCAGAATGGCTTTAGAACGGGTCTTGCCGACGCCGTAGATCGAAGTTAATGCGATCACAGCATGTTTCTGATCAGGAATGTTAATGCCTGCTATACGGGCCACTATGCACTCCTACTATTTAATATGTACGCACCATGCTGAAAAGCCCGTTTTCAGGATACTCAAATGGAAACGTACAGACATACAAAAGATTGGCTGGCTAATCTAGCCAGCTCAACCCAACTTTGCAAGAAAAATATGCGAAATAATCAGCCTTGGCGCTGTTTATGCTTCGGCTCGGCACTGCAAATCACACGGATGACACCATCACGCTTAACGATTTTGCAGTTACGGCATAATTTCTTGACGGAAGCACGAACTTTCATTTTTACTCTCCGTAACTTCTCAGGCGACCAGTTAGCGGCCGTAGCCTTTCAGGTTCGCCTTCTTCAATGCAGACTCATACTGACTGGACATCATCAGAGTTTGCACTTGAGCCATAAAGTCCATAATCACGACAACAACGATAAGCAGTGAGGTCCCACCGAAGTAGAACGGTACTTTCATTGCATCACGCATGAACTCCGGGATCAGGCAGATAAAAGTAATATAAAGCGCACCAACCAAAGTCAGGCGAGTCATTACTTTATCGATATACTTCGCCGTTTGCTCTCCCGGACGAATTCCTGGTACAAATGCACCGGACTTCTTCAGGTTATCTGCTGTTTCACGCGGGTTGAAGACCAACGCCGTGTAGAAGAAACAGAAGAAGATGATCGCAGACGCATAGAGTAACACATAAAGTGGTTGCCCAGGCTGCAAATACAGCGAAATTGTTGTCAGCCAGTTCCAACCAGTACCGCCCCCGAACCATGACGCGATGGTTGCCGGGAACAGAATAATACTGGAAGCGAAGATAGCCGGGATAACCCCCGCCATATTCACTTTCAGCGGTAAATGTGTGCTCTGTGCAGCATAGACACGACGACCCTGCTGACGTTTAGCGTAGTTCACCACAATGCGGCGTTGACCACGTTCAACGAAGACAACAAAGAACGTCACTGCAAATACTAATACTGCAACCAACAGCAACAGGAGGAAGTGCAGGTCGCCTTGACGCGCTTGCTCGATAGTATGGGCGATGGCCGGCGGGAGACCCGCAACGATACCGGCGAAGATAATGATTGAGATACCGTTACCGATACCTCGTTCAGTAATCTGTTCGCCGAGCCACATCAGGAACATGGTCCCTGTGACCAGACTTACAACAGCGGTGAAATAGAATGCAAAGCCTGGGTTTAATACCAGGCCCTGCATACCAGGCATATTCGGAAGACCGGTAGCAATACCGATCGACTGGAATATTGCCAGCACCAGAGTGCCGTAACGGGTGTACTGGCTAATCTTACGACGTCCAGACTCCCCTTCTTTCTTCAACTCTGCCAGGGCCGGATGAACGACCGTCAGCAGCTGGATAATAATTGATGCCGAAATGTACGGCATAATACCCAGTGCGAAAATAGAAGCACGGCTGAGAGCACCACCAGAGAACATGTTGAACATTTCAATGATGGTGCCTCGCTGTTGCTCAAGCAGTTTGGCAAGTACAGCGGCATCAATACCAGGGATCGGAATAAAAGAGCCAATACGGAACACAATCAGCGCGCCGATTACAAACAGCAGTCTGCGTTTCAGCTCGCCAAATCCACCTTTGGCACTTTGAAAATCTAATCCCGGTTGCTTAGCCATCTGCTACTTATTCCTCAATTTTACCGCCAGCAGCTTCGATAGCAGCACGAGCACCTTTAGTAACACGCAGGCCACGAACAGTTACCGGAGTAGAAACTTCACCAGCCAGGATCACTTTCGCGAACTCGATCTGGATACCGATAATGTTAGCCGCTTTCAGCGTGTTCAGGTCTACAACGCCGCCTTCAACTTTCGCCAGGTCAGACAGACGGATTTCCGCTGTGATCGCTGCTTTGCGAGAGGTGAAGCCGAACTTCGGCAGACGACGGTACAGTGGCATCTGGCCACCCTCGAAACCGCGACGTACGCCACCGCCAGAACGAGAGTTCTGACCTTTGTGACCACGACCACCGGTTTTGCCGAGGCCAGAACCGATACCACGACCCAGGCGTTTACCCGCCTTTTTAGAGCCTTCGGCCGGAGACAGAGTATTTAAACGCATCTCTTACTCCTCAACTTTAACCATGAAGTAAACCGCGTTGACCATACCACGAACAGCAGGAGTATCCTCGCGCTCAACGGTATGACCAATACGACGCAGACCCAGGCCAAGCAGCGTTGCCTTGTGTTTCGGCAGACGACCGATTGCACTGCGGGTTTGAGTGATTTTAATAGTCTTTGCCATGGTCAATTACCCCAGAATTTCTTCAACGGATTTACCACGCTTGGCAGCGACCATTTCTGGAGAATTCATATTTTCCAGGCCATCAATAGTTGCACGAACCACGTTGATCGGGTTGGTGGAACCATATGCTTTAGCCAGAACGTTATGAACTCCAGCAACTTCCAGAACGGCGCGCATTGCACCACCGGCGATGATACCGGTACCTTCGGAAGCTGGCTGCATGAATACACGAGAACCCGTGTGAACACCTTTAACTGGGTGTTGCAGGGTACCGTTGTTCAGCGCGACGTTAATCATATTGCGACGGGCTTTTTCCATCGCTTTCTGGATCGCTGCTGGAACTTCACGCGCTTTACCGTAACCAAAACCAACGCGACCGTTACCATCACCCACTACAGTCAGAGCTGTGAAGGAGAAAATACGACCACCTTTAACGGTTTTAGATACGCGGTTTACCGCGATCAGCTTTTCCTGCAGTTCGCCAGCCTGTTTTTCGATGTGAGCCATCTTACACCTCTACCTTAGAACTGAAGGCCAGCTTCACGGGCAGCATCTGCCAGTGCCTGGACACGACCATGATATTGGAACCCGGAACGGTCAAAGGAAACATTGCTGATGCCTTTTTCCAGAGCGCGTTCAGCGACAGCTTTACCTACAGCTGCTGCGGCGTCTTTGTTACCGGTATACTTCAATTGTTCTGAGATAGCTTTTTCTACAGTAGAAGCAGCTACCAGAACTTCAGAACCGTTCGGTGCAATTACCTGTGCGTAAATATGACGCGGGGTACGATGTACCACCAGGCGAGTTGCACCCAGCTCTTTGAGCTTGCGGCGTGCGCGGGTCGCACGACGGATACGAGCAGATTTCTTATCCATAGTGTTACCTTACTTCTTCTTAGCCTCTTTGGTACGCACGACTTCGTCGGCGTAACGAACACCCTTGCCTTTATAAGGCTCAGGACGACGGTAGGCGCGCAGATCTGCTGCAACCTGACCGATCAGCTGTTTATCAGCGCCTTTCAGCACGATTTCAGTCTGAGTCGGACATTCTGCAGTGATACCGGCCGGCAGCGGATGCTCAACAGGGTGTGAGAAGCCCAGAGACAGGCCTACTGCATTCCCTTTGATAGCTGCACGATAACCTACACCAACCAGCTGAAGCTTTTTAGTGAAGCCTTCGGTAACACCAACAACCATTGAGTTCAGCAGGGCACGCGCGGTACCAGCCTGAGCCCATCCATCCACGAAACCATCACGTGGACCGAAGGTCAGAGCGTTATCTGCATGTTTAACTTCAACAGCTTTGTTGAGGGTACGAGTCAGCTCGCCGTTTTTACCTTTGATCGTAATAACCTGACCGTCGATTTTTACATCAACGCCGGCAGGAATAACGACCGGTGCTTTAGCAACACGAGACATTCTTTCCTCCGATTAGGCTACGTAGCAGATAATTTCGCCACCAAGACCAGCCTGGCGCGCTGCACGATCAGTCATAACACCTTTAGAGGTAGAAACAACTGCGATACCAAGACCAGCCATTACTTTTGGCAGCTCATCTTTTTTCTTATAGATGCGCAGGCCTGGGCGGCTGACACGCTGAATGCTTTCTACAACAGCTTTACCCTGGAAATACTTGAGAGTAAGTTCCAGTTCCGGCTTGGTGTCGCCTTCAACTTTAAAATCTTCGATAAAACCTTCTTCCTTCAGCACGTTGGCAATTGCCACTTTCAGCTTGGCGGAAGGCATGGTGACCGCAACTTTGTTCGCGGCCTGACCGTTACGGATACGGGTCAGCATATCCGCGATCGGATCTTGCATGCTCATCTGTCTTTACTCCCGTGATTCAATTGGTAATTACCAGCTAGCCTTTTTCAAGCCTGGTACTTCACCGCGCATGGCGGCTTCACGCAGTTTGATACGGCTCAACCCAAACTTGCCCACATAACCATGTGGACGACCTGTTTGACGACAGCGGTTACGCTGACGAGACGGGCTGGAATCACGCGGCAGAGACTGCAGCTTGAGAACCGCATTCCAACGATCTTCGTCGGAAGCGTTCACATCAGAAATGATCGCTTTCAGTTCAGCGCGTTTAGCGAAGAATTTATCAGCTAAAGCTACGCGCTTTACTTCGCGTGCTTTCATTGATTGCTTAGCCATTCAGTAACCCTACCTTACTTGCGGAACGGGAAGTCAAAGGCAGCCAGCAGAGCACGGCCTTCTTCATCAGATTTCGCAGTAGTGGTAATGGTAATATCCAAACCACGCACGCGGTCGACTTTATCGTAGTCGATTTCTGGGAAGATGATCTGCTCACGGACACCCATGCTGTAGTTACCACGACCGTCGAAAGACTTAGCGGACAAGCCACGGAAGTCTCGGATACGTGGAACAGCAATAGTGATCAGGCGCTCAAGGAACTCCCACATGCGTTCGCCACGCAGAGTTACTTTACAGCCGATCGGATAGCCCTGACGGATTTTGAAGCCTGCAACAGATTTGCGTGCTTTGGTGATCAGCGGTTTTTGACCGGAGATTGCTGTCAGGTCAGCTGCTGCGTTATCCAGCAGTTTCTTGTCAGCGATCGCTTCACCAACACCCATGTTCAGGGTGATCTTCTCGACCCGAGGGACTTGCATGACAGAATTGTAGTTAAACTCAGTCATGAGTTTGTTAACTACTTCGTCTTTGTAGTAATCATGCAGTTTCGCCATCGTACTACTCCAAATTACTTGATAGTTTCGCTGTTAGACTTGAAGAAACGGACTTTTTTACCGTCTTCGAATCTAAAGCCTACACGGTCAGCCTTACCGGTAGCCGCATTGAAGATTGCAACGTTAGAAACCTGAATAGCAGCTTCTTTTTCAACGATGCCGCCTGGTTGGTTCAGGGCCGGAACCGGCTTCTGATGTTTCTTAACCAGGTTGATACCTTCAACGACGAGTTTGCCGGAAGACAGAACATTTTTTACTTTACCGCGTTTACCTTTATCTTTACCGGTTAACACGATAACTTCGTCATCACGACGGATTTTCGCTGCCATGATTCGCTCCTTAGAGTACTTCTGGTGCCAGAGAGATAATTTTCATGAACTTCTCAGTACGAAGTTCACGAGTTACCGGCCCAAAGATACGCGTGCCGATAGGCTGCTCGCTGTTATTGTTTAAAATAACGCATGCATTACCATCGAAGCGAATGACAGAACCGTCAGGGCGACGAACACCCTTCTTGGTGCGCACCACTACCGCCTTCAGCACATCACCTTTTTTGACCTTACCACGTGGAATTGCTTCCTTGATGGTGATCTTGATGATGTCGCCTACGCCTGCGTAGCGACGGTGCGAGCCACCCAGAACCTTGATACACATTACGCGACGTGCACCGGAGTTGTCGGCGACGTTCAGCATAGTCTGTTCTTGGATCATTTTAGTGCTCCGCTAATGTCAACTACTACCTGAGACTCTAAAATCAGAGCCGTTAAAAAGCCCCATATCGAGGGCGCGGCATTATAACACCGCTTCTGCAATATGGGTAGAAAAAATAAACGGCTCATCGCTGAGCCGTTTATTCGTATTGAGAATGCGTACTCTATTACAGAACCGCTTTCTCTACAACGCGAACCAGCGTCCAGGACTTAGTCTTGGACAGTGGACGGCATTCACGGATTTCAACCTTGTCGCCGATACCACATTCGTTGTTCTCGTCATGTACGTGCAGTTTGGTCGTACGCTTGATGAATTTACCGTAGATCGGGTGTTTCACAAAACGTTCGATAGCTACAACAATGGATTTCTCCATTTTATCGCTAACAACACGACCTTGCAGAGTACGGATTTTATCGGTCATTACGCACCCGCCTTCTGAGTCAGTAAAGTCTTAACGCGCGCAACATTGCGACGCACTTGCTTCAGCAGGTGAGTCTGTTGCAGCTGGCCACTTGCAGCCTGCATACGCAGGTTGAACTGCTCACGCAGCAGGTTCAGCAGCTCAGCGTTCAGCTCTTCAACGCTTTTTTCACGCAGCTCTTTTGCTTTCATTACATCACCGTCTTAGTTACAAAGGTGGTTTTGATAGGCAGTTTCGCTGCTGCCAGGCCGAAGGCTTCACGGGCCAGCTCTTCCGGAACACCGTCCATTTCATAAAGGACTTTGCCCGGTTGGATCAAGGCAACCCAGTACTCCACGTTACCTTTACCTTTACCCATACGAACTTCCAGTGGCTTCTCGGTGATCGGTTTGTCCGGGAATACACGGATCCAGATCTTACCTTGACGCTTAACTGCACGGGTCATTGCACGACGTGCTGCTTCGATCTGACGTGCAGTCAGACGACCACGGCCAACAGCTTTCAGACCGAAAGTGCCGAAGCTAACATCCGTACCCTGCGCCAGACCACGGTTGCGGCCTTTGTGCACTTTACGGAATTTTGTACGCTTTGGTTGTAACATCAGCGACGCTCCTTATTTACGGCCTTTACGCTGCTGCTTTTTAGGTTGAGCAGCCGGTTTTTCCGGTTGTTCAACAGCAGCCATACCACCCAGGATCTCACCTTTGAAGATCCATACCTTAACGCCGATTACACCGTAAGTGGTGTGCGCTTCAGAGGTGTTGTAGTCGATGTCAGCACGCAGAGTGTGCAGCGGTACGCGACCTTCGCGGTACCATTCGGTACGTGCGATTTCCGCGCCGCCCAGACGGCCGCTAACTTCAACTTTGATACCTTTAGCGCCCAGACGCATTGCGTTCTGTACAGCACGCTTCATAGCACGACGGAACATAACACGACGTTCCAGCTGAGAAGTGATGCTGTCAGCAACCAATTTAGCGTCCAGTTCAGGCTTACGAACTTCAGCGATATTGATCTGTGCAGGAACGCCAGCGATATCCGCTACGACCTTGCGCAGTTTTTCTACGTCTTCGCCTTTCTTACCGATAACGATGCCAGGGCGAGCAGTGTGAATAGTCACACGGATGCTCTTAGCTGGACGCTCGATAACGATACGAGATACAGACGCTTTAGCCAGTTCCTTAGTCAGGTACTGACGTACTTTAAAATCGCTGTCCAGGTTGTCAGCGAATTCTTTGGTGTTCGCAAACCAGGTAGAGTTCCATGGTTTTACAATACCCAGGCGAATACCATTAGGATGTACTTTCTGACCCATTGCTAGTCTCCAGAGTCTCAGCGATCGGACACAACCACAGTAATGTGGCTGGTGCGCTTCAGGATGCGATCTGCACGACCTTTCGCACGCGGCATAATGCGCTTCATGCTTGGGCCTTCATCTACGAAAATTTTCGCGACTTTCAGATCGTCGATGTCAGCGCCATCGTTGTGTTCAGCGTTAGCAATGGCAGATTCCAGTACTTTCTTGACCAATACCGCAGCTTTCTTGTTGGTATAGGTCAGGATGTCCAGGGCCTGCGACACTTTCTTACCGCGAATCAGGTCAGCAACAAGGCGAACCTTCTGTGCAGAAGAACGAGCATGGCGATGTTGAGCTAAAGTTTCCATCTCTTCCTCCTACCTTATTTCTTCTTCGCTTTTTTATCAGCAGCGTGGCCGCGATAAGTACGAGTCGGTGCGAATTCACCCAGTTTGTGACCAACCATTTCGTCGGTAACAAAGACTGGAACGTGCTGACGACCATTATGGACAGCGATGGTCAAACCGATCATGTTAGGAAAGATCGTTGAACGACGGGACCAAGTGCGCAGGGGCTTCTTGTCTCCGCTTTCCACCGCTTTCTCTACCTTCTTCAGCAAGTGCAGGTCAATAAAAGGACCTTTCTTGAGAGAACGTGGCATGGCTTATCCTCTAAAATTATTTGCTACGGCGACGTACGATAAATTTATCAGTACGCTTGTTGCTGCGGGTCTTCTTACCTTTGGTCTGAACGCCCCACGGAGTTACCGGGTGCTTACCAAAGTTACGACCTTCACCACCACCATGTGGGTGGTCGACTGGGTTCATCGCAGTACCGCGAACGGTAGGACGAACACCACGCCAGCGTGCAGCACCAGCTTTACCCAGAACGCGCAGCATATGCTCAGCATTGCCAACTTCGCCCAGAGTAGCGCGGCAGTCTGCTTCGACTTTACGCATTTCACCAGAACGCAGACGCAGGGTGACATAAGCACCGTCACGCGCAACGATCTGAACGTAAGTACCCGCGGAACGCGCCAGCTGACCGCCTTTACCTGGTTTCATTTCTACGTTATGAACGGTAGAACCAACCGGGATATTGCGCATCGGCAGGGTGTTGCCTGCTTTGATTGCAGCATCAACGCCAGACTGAATCTGGTCGCCAGCTTTCAGGCCTTTAGGGGCCAGGATGTAACGGCGTTCGCCATCTTTGTACAGAACCAGCGCGATGTTCGCGGAACGGTTCGGATCGTACTCAAGACGCTCAACAACTGCTGGGATACCGTCTTTGTTGCGTTTGAAGTCAACAATACGATAAGCCTGCTTGTGGCCACCACCGATGTGACGAGTGGTGATACGGCCATTGTTGTTACGACCACCGGATTTGCTGTTTTTTTCCAGCAACGGAGCAAAAGGTTTGCCCTTGTGCAGCTCAGGGTTAACCACTTTAACTACGTGGCGACGACCCGGAGATGTCGGTTTACATTTAACAACTGCCATTGTATTACTCCTCCGACTTACTCAGCGCCGCCAACGAAGTCCAGGTTCTGGCCTTCTTTCAGGGTGACGTAAGCTTTTTTCCAGTCGCTACGACGACCGATACGCTGTCCGTGACGTTTAACTTTCCCTTTAACTACCAGGGTGTTAACGACTTCGACTTCGACTTCAAACAGTTTCTGCACAGCAGCTTTGATCTCTGCTTTGGTCGCGTCTTTAGCAACTTTGAGAACGATGGTGTTTGTTTTTTCCATCGCAGTAGACGCTTTTTCAGAAACGTGCGGTGCGCGCAGCACCTTCAGCAGACGTTCTTCACGAATCATGCCAGCATCTCCTCAACTTGCTTAACAGCATCAGCAGTCATTACGACTTTGTCGAAGGCGATCAGGCTAACCGGGTCGATACCAGTCGCGTCGCGTACGTCAACCTTGTGCAGGTTACGCGCGGCCAGGAACAGGTTCTCGTCCAGCTCACCGGTGATGATCAGCACATCTTCCAGAGCCATGTCTTTCAGTTTCTGTGCCAGCAGCTTAGTTTTAGGCGCTTCAACAGAGAACTTCTCGACAACGATCAGACGATCCTGACGTACCAGTTCGGACAGAATGCTTTTCAGCGCGCCGCGGTACATCTTTTTGTTAACTTTTTGACTGTGGTCCTGTGGACGCGCAGCGAAGGTCACGCCACCTGAACGCCAGATCGGGCTCTTGATAGAACCTGAACGCGCACGGCCGGTACCTTTCTGGCGCCATGGCTTTTTGCCTGAACCAGTTACTTCAGCACGAGTCTTCTGAGCACGAGTACCCTGACGAGCACCAGCTGCATAAGCAACAACAACCTGGTGAACCAGCGCTTCGTTGAAATCACGACCGAAGGTAGTTTCGGAAACAGTCAGCGCGCTCTGCGCGTCTTTCAATACTAATTCCATTGCTATCCCCTTACGCCTTCACAGCTGGTTTAACGATCAGGTCGCTACCGGTTGCACCCGGGACCGCACCTTTAACCAGCAGCAGGTTGCGCTCAGCGTCAACACGTACTACGTCCAGGCTCTGAACGGTTACACGTTCGTTGCCCAGCTGACCTGCCATTTTCTTGCCTTTGAACACTTTGCCCGGAGTCTGGTTCTGACCGATAGAACCCGGAACGCGGTGAGACAAGGAGTTACCGTGAGTAGCGTCCTGGGTACGGAAGTTCCAGCGCTTAACGGTACCAGCAAAACCTTTACCTTTAGAGGTACCGGTTACGTCAACTTTTTTAACGTCAGCAAACACCTCAACGCTAATGTCCTGACCTACGGTGAACTCTTCGCCTTCAGCAAGACGGAATTCCCACAGACCACGGCCAGCTTCAACGCCAGCTTTAGCGAAGTGACCCGCTTCTGGTTTGGTTACACGGTTAGCTTTTTTAGCACCAGTGGTAACCTGAATAGCGCGGTAGCCATCGTTAGCCAGATCTTTAACCTGAGTAACGCGGTTTGCTTCAACTTCGATTACGGTTACTGGGATAGAAACGCCATCTTCAGTGAAGATGCGGGTCATACCCACTTTTTTACCGACTAAACCAATCATTGTTTCAACCTCTCAATCGCTCGATGACCTGATTAACCCAGGCTGATCTGCACGTCTACACCGGCAGCCAGATCCAGACGCATCAGAGCATCAACGGTTTTCTCAGTTGGCTCAACGATGTCAACCAGACGCTTGTGAGTGCGGATTTCGTACTGATCACGCGCATCTTTGTTAACGTGCGGAGAGATCAGAACGGTAAAGCGCTCTTTGCGGGTCGGCAGCGGGATCGGACCACGGACTTGCGCACCAGTGCGCTTAGCAGTCTCGACGATTTCCGCGGTTGATTGATCGATCAGACGATGATCAAACGCTTTAAGGCGGATACGGATTCTTTGGTTCTGCATGAGACCAGAGCTCCAATTATTTTATAAACGAAAATGATTACTCCTCAAACCCATTACGATTGATGGGAGAGTGTAACCGTTCTTACGTAGCTCCCCAATTGGGAGCATTGTTGAGTAACAAAGTGAGCTACTCTGGTTCAGATTGAACCCGCCGTCAATTACGACAAGCCCGCGCATTATACGTAAATCTGGGGAAGACGCAAGTGCCGTTTAGAAATTAAGCGCTAAAGACGTACTCTGCGTAAGGCCTCGCATTTTTTTATGCAAAGTATCCCTTCTCAACTCTTTGTCTGAAGCCGCTACGCAATTGCTGTTTTTGCACATTGCCGGACATGCAGATTATCACGAGTATGCGCTCAAACCGTTTTGAGGCTTTCGCTATGCTACTGTCCCTCCCCTTTCTGCTGATCTATTTTGCTTTATCGGCCTTGCTTGTTCGCACCTATATTCGCACGGGGCTTCTTCCCGATAAATTTCTTTGCCCGCTGCTATGGACCGGCCTGCTTTACCAGCTCTGCCTCCATCCTGATTTTTTGCCGAGCGCGGTGGTGGGTGCGATGGCAGGATACGCCGGATTCGCCGTTATCTATTGGGGATATCGGCTCATCTGCCGACGTGAAGGTATGGGATATGGCGACATAAAATATCTGGCGGCGCTGGGGGCATGGCATGGCTGGTGTGTACTGCCAGTACTGGCACTCGTAGCCGCGTTAATGGCTCTGCTGTATCTGGTTGCTTTCTCGTTGTTTACTCCTGATAAGCAGGCATTAAAAAACCCACTGCCTTTTGGGCCATTTCTGGCGGCAGCGGGTTTATGCGTTGGCTGGGAAAGCCTGATTAACTTTCCACTTTGATCTGAGACTGAAGGTAGTTCTGTAGACCAATTTTGCTAATGAGATCCAGTTCGGTCTCAAGCCAGTCGATGTGTCCTTCTTCATCGGCCAGGATCTGGATCATCATATCGCGGCTGACGTAGTCATGTACGCTGTCCGCATAGGCAATGGCTTCACGCAGGTCTTTTGCACCCTCCAGCTCCAGCCGGAGATCAGAACGCAGCATCTCTTCGACATCTTCTCCGATGCCCAGTTTTCCAAGATCCTGTAGGTTAGGAATGCCTTCGAGGAATAAAATACGCTCAATGTATTTATCGGCGTGTTTCATTTCATCAATGGACTCATGGTATTCAACATCGTTGAGGCGAGTCAGTCCCCAGTTTTTGAACATTCTTGCATGGAGAAAATACTGATTGATTGCGACAAGCTCATTTCCCAATAATTTATTGAGATAACTTATGATTTTAACATCACCTTTCATTATATAGTCCCTCCGCTTCCACTCATTGAAGCGTAGATCGGGCTACGGGGATGTCAAAAAAAAGATAGAGGCTTACGCGATCTCTTTGAATTCCGGGATCTGCATCAGTTCGTCCTGCATGATCTCACGCGCTGCGCGAACGCATTTACCGCATTGATTTCCCACCGGAACAAACTTGCGAAGCTGCTGGAAAGATTGTGGTTGAAACTGGCGAACGGCCTGACGAATTTTTTTGTCGCTTACACCATTACATAAACAAACGTACATAAAGACTCCCGTTCAAAATATGCGCAAAGTGTAAGTGAGAATGGTTATGATTACAATAGCACAGGCGCCGGAATACGTGGCGGGAGAAGACAAAAAATGCGAATTTTTATGACAGCGACTTTACGGTAGAAAACAAAAAAGGACGCCGAAGCGTCCTTTTTATTTCAGGGATAATTAATTAGCCCAGAACTTTAGCAACAACGCCCGCGCCAACGGTACGGCCGCCTTCACGGATTGCGAAACGCAGACCGTCGTCCATCGCGATTGG
>NZ_JBMKIC010000046.1:0-27156 GCF_049238665.1 Enterobacter cloacae complex sp. IR5450 | reverse complement strand
ATTTGTTAGCGCAACCAGTAGATCACACTTCATCGTGCTTTTCATTTTTCTGGGGAACCCTCAGCCCACAGGGAGAGGGAATTGTTAGGTTTTCTCCCTCTTTACGTGGGAGAGGGCCGGGGTGAGGGCATCAGCGCGCACGTTTTCTCCACCATAACATCCCCATCAGCACCATCCCCGGCAGCCACACCCACAGCAGTTCCGAGATAATGACCTCATGCCCGTATGGCGTGGTATAGCGCGACAGCGCAAACGGCGCGACTTTGATCACCTGCCACGGCGCAAAGAAGCGCTCATCTGACCAGGGCCACAGCCAGCCGACGCCTTTCCCGCCGGTGGTGATCGAATCCAGCAGGCTGTGCGACAGCAGCGACACGGTTAAAAACAGCCAGCAGCGCGTCAGGCTGGCCCTGAACCATCGTCGGCCTGCCAGCACGCAGAGTATCGGCACCACCAGGGCAAACAGTAGCGAATGAGTGAAACCGCGATGGCCGAAAATATTCCCGTAGGCAACACCGAATTTAAACGCCAGTACATCGGCATCGGGCAGCATGGCGAGGACGATCCCGGCAAACAGCAGGCGGGGTGGGATGACGTTGGTTCCGAGCCCTAAGCCCAGACACAGAGGTACGGCAGCGTGGGTGATAACGGTAGGCATTGCATTTATCCATGGCAAATCATGGAAATATAGCAGTCATCTCGCGCTAAAAGACCCATGCTAAATTCTGATTTTACGCCGATTCCCGCGCGATAAGCTGCCCGGAGAGGGTTATGCGCTGCGTTTGCAGGTCCGGCTCTTTCAGCCTGCGGATCATCAGCCCTGCCGCCTGGCGGCCGGTCTCTTCGCTGGCAGACGAAACGTAAGTCAGTGACGGCGACGTGAGATTAACGTGGAGCATATCTTCAAAACCAATCAGCGCCACCTGCTGGGTTAAAAACACGTCTTTACCCACCGTGCGCCCCACCTGGTGAATACCTGAGATCGAACCGATCATCGCGTCCGGTGAATGGCAGAGCAGGGCGGTAATCGTATTGTTCTTCTCCAGCAGCTGGCGGGTCGCCATGGCCGCCGCCTGCGTGTCATCGGTACAGGCGGGAGAATATTCCTCACGCCAGATCAGACCGTTCTGCGTCATCGCGCTGCGAAAACCGAGCAGGCGCTGCTCGCGGATACGGCACCCGTCGCGCCCGCCAATATAGGCGATGGTGCGGTGCCCGCGTTCGATAAGATAACGCGCGGCCAGGTTCGCCGCCTGGCGGTTATCGCGCATCACCAGATTGCATTTCTCTTCCAGCAACGACTGCGAAACCGCCACAAGCGGCAGCGGGCAGTGGCGAATGTGTTCCGGGAGAGAGGCGGTGCGGGTGTCCGACGCCAGGTAGATGACGCCCGCCACGCCCTGCTGCTTAAACGAGAGCAGGGTACGCTCAAGATGTTCGCCGTCATTCAGCGGCTGACCGAGAAAAACCATATAACCCTGCTTCTCCAGCTCCTGAACGATGCTCGCCATCACCTTGATGGAAAAGCTGTCGCTGAAGTCGCGCAGGATCAGGCCGATTAAGTTGGAGGTGTTGGCGCGAAGATTGGCAGCGGCGACGTTATGAACATAGCCCAGCGTTGTGATGGCGGCATTGACCTTCCCGATCGTCGCCTCTGAGATCTTCCCTTTCTGGCGCAGCACCAGCGAAACGGTAGAAACCGACACGCCCGCATGCTTTGCGACATCAATGATGCTGACTTTCTTCAAAACCGCTCCCTGAAATTTACCGATTATCAGCCAGATAAGAGGCGACCCCCAGCGTACAGGAGACGCCTCCTTCAGGCATCTTATTATTTGCCAATCATCGTGGACATCGTCTGGGCGATAAACTGTGCTCTGGCCCCGAAAATCACCTGTATCCCGTTATCGCCCACGAACACCACGCCGCGCGCGCCAAGCCCATTCAGCCCGTCCCGGTCCACCGCTTCGCTCTTCGCCACTTCCAGACGCAGACGCGTGATGCAGGAGCCGACGGAATCAATGTTCTGCGCACCGCCCAGCAGGCCGATGATTTCGGTGGCAAGTTCGGAATCGGACTTGTCATTCGCGCTGGCGGTCACTTCGGTGCGGCCCGGCGTTTTCACGTCGAAACGGCGGATCACGAAGCGGAAGGTGAAGTAGTAGATTAATGCCATCGGAATGCCGATGATAATGGCGCTCAGGAAGTTGGTCTGATAGCCGTTAAACGACGGCAGGATCCCGAACGACAGGTAGTCGATAAAGCCCGCCGAGAACGACTTGGCGATATGCGCATGCAGCAGGTACATGGTCATGTACGCCAGGCCTGCCATGATGGCGTTGAAGACGTAAAGGATCGGCGCCACGAAGATAAAGGTGAACTCTACCGGCTCGGTGATGCCCGTCAGGAAGCAGGTGAGGGCGGCGGAGAAGAGAATACCGGCCGCGATTTTCTTATTCTTCGTGTGCGCTTCGTGGTACATCGCCAGACACGCCGCGGGCAGTGCGAACAGCATCAGCGGGAACTCGCCCTGCATGAATTTCCCGGCGTTCTGGTAGGTGTCGCTGCTGAAGGATTTCACTCCCTCTTCCAGCATCTTGAACCAGATGGTCTGGTCGCCGTGGATCACCTGACCCGCCTGGGTAGTGTAATCCCCGAACGAATACCAGAAGGAGGGATACCAGATGTGGTGCAGGCCGAGCGGGATCAGCGCGCGCTCCACCAGCCCGAAGATAAAGGTCGAGGCCGCCTGGTTATCGCCGTTCACCACCACGGACAGGGCGTCGATGCCGGACTGAATATGCTGCCAGACGTACGGCAGCAGCAGGCCGAGCAGGAACGACAGAAACGCCGTCGCAATCGCCACAAAGCGCTTGCCGGAGAAGAAGCCGAGGAATTCCGGCAGCTGCATGGTGTGGAAGCGGTTGTAACACCAGGCCGCAAGAATACCGCAGATCAGGCCGCCAAAGACGCCCATCTGTAACGTCGGAATGCCGACGACCATGGCGTATTTCCCGCCCTGGGAGGCCATTTCCGGCGTAATGCTCAGCACGGTGCTGATGGTGATGTTAGTGACAAACACGGAGACCGCCGCAGAGAGAGCGGCAATGCCGGATTCCGAAGCCAGTCCGACGGCAGAGCCGATGGCGAAGAGCATTGGCAGGTTATCAAAGATAACCCCGCCTGCGTTCATCATCAGCGGCAAGTGGAACTTATCGCCGAAGGCCAGCAACAGGCCCGCAGCGGGAAGCAGTGAAATTGGCAGCATTAAGGCGCGACCAATCATCGATAACTTAGACAGCGATTTAACAAACCCTGATATCAGGCTCATGCTGATTTCCCCCGAGTAGCGCTTTTTTTGCGCTGTTATTGTAAGTAGAACGTTTTAGTAGAACGTTCTACTTATCGTGGGGAAAGTCTGAAAATCGCGCAACTTAAATTTCACATTTCGCCAGAGGGAATAGTGATTATTTGAAGTTGATCGATAATTAACCGTGATGGGTGTGAGGGGATGTTTATCCCCTCTCCCTGTGGGAGAGGGTTAGGGTGAGGGCATCAGACAGCTCAGGCCGTCACGGTCACGCTCTGACCTGCGAAGCTCACGGTCTGACCCGCGACAATTTTGCAGCGCTTGCGGGTTTCCACCGCGCCGTCTACTGTTACCTGCCCGTCGGCGATGACGATTTTCGCCTGCGCGCCGCTTTCGCTCCAGCCTTCCAGCTTCAGCAGATCGCACAGCTCAACGTGCGGGTGTTTACCTAAAGAAAAAGTTGCCATGATTACGCGTCCTCTACGTCGTGATACTCCTCGCACGCCTGCAAGGTATTCTGAATCAGTGTTGCTACCGTCATCGGGCCAACGCCGCCCGGGACCGGAGTAATATAGGATGCGCGCGCTGCGGCATCTTCATACACCACGTCGCCGACCACTTTGCCGTTTTCCAGACGGTTAATACCCACGTCCACGACGATTGCGCCCTCTTTGATCCACTCGCCCGGAATAAAGCCCGGCTTGCCGACCGCAACGATCAGCAGATCGGCGTTTTCGACGTGATGACGCAGGTTTTTGGTGAAGCGGTGGGTGACGGTGGTGGTGCAGCCCGCCAGCAGCAGCTCCATGCTCATCGGACGGCCCACGATGTTGGAGGCGCCAATCACCACGGCGTTCAGGCCATAGGTATCGATGTTATAACGCTCCAGCAGCGTCACGATGCCGCGCGGGGTGCATGGACGCAGGCGCGGCGCGCGCTGGCACAGGCGGCCTACGTTATACGGATGGAAACCGTCAACGTCTTTGTCCGGCGCGATACGCTCCAGCACCTTCACGTTGTCGATGCCCGCAGGCAGCGGCAGCTGAACCAGGATGCCGTCGATCTCTTTATCGGCATTCAGGGTGTCGATCAGTTCCAGCAGTTCCGCTTCGCTGGTGGTTTCCGGCAGATCGTAAGAGCGGGAGACGAACCCCACCTCTTCACACGCTTTGCGTTTGCTGCCGACATAAATTTGCGAAGCCGGGTTGCTGCCAACCAGCACAACGGCCAGCCCGGGGGCGCGAAATCCGGCGGCTTTACGCGCCTTCACTTTTTCCGCAACCTCAGAGCGCACCTGCTGCGCAATCGTTTTACCGTCAATAATCTTTGCTGCCATCAGAGAGAAGATTCCGTCTGTAACGTTAGAAAGGGGGGATTGCCTGTATTTTGTCAGAAGCGAGCGCCGCTGTCAGTCACCCTTTACGAGATTTCATCGATGTCCCGTAAAATCCCTTCTCAGGGCATGGTCAATTTCTTAGAGGTGATTAGGATGTGACCTGGCTAAATGGCAGCGTTTTGACATATTACAAAATAGATTCCTGAGCTACTTTGTCCTCTCCGAAATAAGCCTTCAATTTTTTAATTGAACGTATTTCTTATTCCCGAATATGCGCGGGAAGGGTTATTTACATTTTAAAGGAATAGACATGAAACTCAGCAACATTGCTTCTACTGTTATTGCAACTCTGGCCCTGGTCGCGGGTGCCGCTCACGCAGAAGATCCGGTAGCGCCTGTATCTGTAAACGGTGGTACGGTGCATTTTAAAGGTGAATTAGTGAATGCCGCGTGTTCAGTGAATACTGACTCTTCAGAGCAGACGGTTAATCTTGGCCAGTACCGTACCGCGAAATTCACTAAAGTGGGTGACACCACCTCCAATATTCCGTTCACCATCGAACTGAACGACTGCGATCCTGCGGTAGCGAAAACCGCTGCTGTCGCGTTTACCGGCCAGATCGACGCCACCGACAAAACGCTGCTGGCGGTAAGCTCCGGTAACAACGACAACTCCGCGAAGGGCGTAGGTATTGAGATCCTCGACAGCAAATCCTCCACGCTGACCCCGGACGGTGCAACCTTCTCTGCGGCGCAGAACCTGATTGAAGGGACTAACACCCTGAACTTCACCGCGCGCTACAAAGCCACGGCGGCGACCACCGAGCCAGGCCAGGCAAACGCGGACGCAACATTCGTAATGAAATACGAGTAATGCCTGAGTACAGGGATGTGGCTGGCCTCAGGGAAGAGGACTTTTGATCGCCTATACCGGGAGCGAAGGATGACAAGGACTGGGATACTGCTGTGCGCCCTTGCGATTGCCCCAGCGGTAAACGCACATACCGTGGTTATTGACGGCGGCAAAGTACACCTCAGGGGAGAGCTGGTTAACGGCGGCTGCGCCGTGGCTCCGGACAGCCAGAATATGCGCGTGGATATGGGGCAATACCGCACAAACGCCTTTTCCGGCGTCGGCAGCTTTTCCACGGTTAATGTGCCGTTCACCGTACGTCTGCTGGATTGCAGCGTGGACGTCTCCCGCACCGTGGGGATCCAGTTCCAGGGAGTGACACCGGCAGAAGACCCGCAGGTTTTCCTGGCGACATCGCGGCCGGGGGAAAATGCGGTCAGCAGTGGTGTCGGGCTGGCGCTTTTTGACGAACAGCAACGTCAGATCATCCCGAACGCGACGGCGGTGAGCTGGTTACCCATTAACACCCGCGAGCTGGTATTTCATTTCAGCGCCCGCTACCGGGCAATTTCCGAACACCTTGTACCAGGCACTATTCAGTCGAATGTCTGGTTTACGTTGATTTATCCCTGACGCCTGCGAACTAATTATTAAAGGTACGGTTGTGATGAACACCCTGATTAAACCTGGACTGTTTTTATCTTTTATTTTGATGATGGTTTCTGCCAGCGCGAATGCGTCCGGCGGAATTGCGCTGGGCGCGACGCGCGTTATTTATCCGGCCGATGCCAAACAAACGTCGCTGGCGATCACCAACAGCAATAAGCAAGAGCGCTATTTAATTAACGCGTGGATAGAAAATGCCAACGGGCAAAAGGAAAAAACCTTTGCCGTCACGCCGCCGCTGTTTGTCAGCGAGCCGGCCAGCGAAAACACCCTGCGCATTATCTACGCAGGCCCGGCGCTGCCTGCCGATCGCGAATCGCTCTTTTACATGAACGTCAAAGCGATTCCCTCCGTCAGCAAAAAACATCAGGACGGCAACAACGTCCTACAACTGGCTATTCTGTCACGTATCAAGCTGTTTGTTCGCCCGGCTAACCTGGCGATGCCGCCGGAAGAGGCGCTCTCACAGCTGCGCTTTGAGCGCGTCGGCAACCATCTTAAGGTGAGTAATGCCTCACCGTATTACGTCACGCTGGTCAATCTGAAGCTCGGCGGACAGACGCTGGATAACCTGATGGTTGCTCCTAAAAGCTCGGCGCAGCAGGTGCTGCCTGCCGCTACGAGCGGCACGCTCTCCTGGCAGAGTGTGAATGACTATGGCGCCATTACGCCGGCGCGTAGCGTCAGCCTGTGAGCAGAGACAGGGCGATGAACACTCAATGGCGTTACTGCCCGGTTGCGCTGGCACTGATGGCAACGCTCTGGCCACTCGCTGGCTGGGGCGAAAGCTACTTTAACCCGGCGTTTCTCTCCGATGACACGGCGAACGTCGCGGATTTGTCGCGTTTTGAAAAAGGCCACCAGCAGGCACCGGGCGTCTATCGCGTCGATATCTGGCGTAACGATGAGTTTATCGGCACGCAGGACGTGCGGTTTGAGCAAGCTGACAACACGCCGCCGGTCGCAGGCGGTTTGTCGCCGTGCATTACGCGCGCGATGCTCGATCGCTTTGGCGTTAATATCGCCGCCTTCCCGGAACTGAGCAACGTGCAGGGCGATACCTGCGTTCCGCTCACAACGGCTATTCCGGGCAGCGAAACGGCGTTCAACTTCGCCTCGTTGCGCCTGAACGTCAGCCTGCCTCAGGTGGCGATGCAAAACAGCGCCCGCGGATATATTCCGCCTGAACAGTGGGATGAAGGCATCCCTGCCGCGCTGCTGAACTACAGCTTTACCGGCAACCGGGGCAGCGACGACGACAGCTACTATCTGAACCTGCAAAGCGGGTTGAACTATGGCGCCTGGCGATTACGCAATAACGGCGCGTGGCGTTATACCGAAAGCAACGGCCAGCGGCACAGCAGCTGGCAAAATATTGGTACCTGGGCGCAGCGTACGATCATCCCGCTGAAAAGCGAGCTGGTGCTTGGCGACAGCAACACCGGTAACGATGTCTTCGACAGCGTCGGTTTTCGCGGTGGTCGCCTCTATTCGTCCGACAGTATGTACCCGGACAGTCTGCAAGGTTACGCGCCTACCGTGCGCGGAATCGCCCGCACCCCTGCCAAAGTGGTGATCCGCCAGAACGGATACGTGATTTACCAGAGCTATGTGCAGCCGGGGGCTTTTGCGATAACTGATCTTAACCCGACCTCCTCAAGCGGTGACCTGGAGGTGACGGTGGAAGAGAAGGACGGCAGCCAGCAGCGCTACACCGTCCCGTATTCCACCGTTCCGCTGCTCCAGCGTGAAGGACGCTGGAAATACGATCTGGTGGCAGGGGACTATCGCAGCGGCAAAAGCGAGCAGGACACGCCGTTCTTTACTCAGGGTACGATGATTGCGGGTCTTGCCGACGGCTACACGCTGTACGGCGGAACGCAGCTGGCCTCGCGCTATACCGCCATCGCCATTGGCGCGGGTAAAAACCTCGGTGACTGGGGGGCGGTTTCACTTGATCTCACCCATGCTCGCAGCCAGCTTGCCGATGATAGCCGCCATGAAGGGCAGTCCCTGCGGTTCCTGTACGCAAAATCCCTTAACGGATTCGGTACCAACTTCCAGCTGCTGGGCTATCGCTACTCGACCAAAGGCTTCTACACCCTCGACGATGTGGCCTGGCGCACAATGGAAGGCTACCAGTATGGCGACGATCAGGACGATGACGGCGTGCCGGACGTGCAGAGCTATCACAACCTGACGCTGAATAAAAAAGGGCGTTTCCAGCTCAATATCTCCCAGTCTCTTGGCGATTACGGCTCGGTGTACGTGTCGGGCAGCCAGCAAAGTTACTGGGGCACCAGCGAATCCAACGTCTGGTATCAGCTCGGCTACGCGGGCGGGGTGAAAGGGGTCAGCTACGCCTTATCCTGGTCGTGGAACAAGGCCGTCGGCATTGATGGAACCGACCGGATCGCCTCGTTCAACGTCTCCGTCCCGTTCAGCCTGTTCACCCGTCACGGCTACCGTCGCGATAACGCGATCGACCGGGCCTATGCCACGGCCTCTGCCAGCCGTAACAGCGACGGTGATACCAGCTGGCAGACCGGGATCAGCGGAACGCTGCTAAAAGATCGTAACCTGAACTACAGCGTTACGCAGGGCCACACCAGCAATAACGGTGCCAGCGGCAGCGCCAGCGCTAACTGGCAGGCAACGTACGGTACGCTGGGCGTGGGCTACAACTACACGCGGGATCAGCACGACCTCAACTGGCAGCTTTCCGGCGGCGTGGTAGGGCATTCAGACGGCATCACATTCAGTCAGCCGCTGGGCGATACCAACGTCTTGATCAAAGCGCCGGGCGCGTCAGGCGTGAGCGTCGAAAACCAGACCGGCGTCAAAACAGACTGGCGTGGCTATGCGGTGATGCCGTACGCCACGGTGTACCGTTACAACCGCGTGGCGCTCGACACCAACACCATGAGCAACAACACCGACATTGAAAATAACGTTTCCAGCGTCGTGCCGACGAACGGTGCGCTGGTGCGCGCCAGTTTTGACACCCGCATCGGCGTGCGCGCGTTGCTCACCGTTAAGCGTGATAACCAGCCTGTGCCGTTTGGGGCGGTGGTGCGTGAGACGCAGAGCGGCGTAACCAGTATGGTGGGAGATGACGGTCAGATTTACCTGAGCGGGCTGCCACTGAGCGGGGAGCTGCTGATTCAGTGGGGAGACGGGAAGCAGTCCCAGTGTCGTGCGCCCTACAGCCTGCCAGAACAGAGCCTGCAACAGGCGATCACACTTAAGGGGATCCGCTGTGAATAAAATCCATTATCTGGGGCTATCCCTGCTGGCATTTTTGCCGCTATCTCAGGCGTTCGCCACCGTCTGCGTCAATGAAAATGGCGTGCCGACGGAGGTGTATTACGACCTGACGGATAAATTCAACAGCTCCAATAACCAGGTGGGGCAGATTGTCACACTCAGCGAGAAGTCTCAGTGGGTGGGTGTTAACGCCGTCTGTCCTAAGGGAACGTCCGGGAACACCACCAAGCGCAGCTATGTTACCGATTTCCCGGTCACGGGCACCAGCGATGGTTACCAGTATCTGAAGCTTAACGACTATTTGGACGGAGCGATGAAAATCACCGACAGCTACGCTGGCACCTTCTATCCACCCAGAAAGTACATTCAGATGGGGAGCCATCCGAACGTGTCTAAAAACAAACCGTTTGGTGTACAGGATTCCAGCCTCGTCTTCCGGCTTAAGGTGACCCGACGCTTTATTAATATGGTGGTGATCCCCCGGGAGACCATGTTCCGGGTTTACGTCACCACGACCTCCTCGGATCCGCTCACCACGCCGGTTTATACCATCAGCTACAGCGGGACCATTCAGGTGCCTCAGAGCTGTGAAATTAATGCCGGGAATGTGGTGGAGTTCGATTTCGGAGACATCGGCGCCTCCCTGTTCAGTAAAGCGGGCATCGGGAATAAGCCGGAGGGGATCTCAGCGCAAAGCAAAACCATCGGCATAAAATGCACCAACGTCGAGGCGAACGCCATGCTCACGATGCGTGTTGAAGCGGAGAAGGTTTCAGGCAGTACGCTGGTTTCCGATAACGCGGATGTGGGTTTTGTGATTGCCAACAGTAATGGCGTGCCGCTGACGCCCAACAACCTGACCAGCAAAATCCCGTTCCGTCTGGACGACAGCGCTCAGGCACAGGTGGGGATCCGCGCGTGGCCCGTCAGCGTGACCGGTAAAAAACCTGCCGAGGGGCGTTTTACCTCTCGCGGCTATTTACGCGTCGACTACGACTAAGGAGCAGATATGCGAAACGGAATACGGTATTTAGCCGTCGCGCTCTTTGCGCTTTGCTCCCCTGCACACGCAGAAACGGCGCTTGGGGAAATTAACATTCAGCTCTCCGGCAATATCGTGGATTTTACCTGCGTGGCGGAGGGGGACGACAGCAATAAAACCGTCACGCTCGGCACCTGGCCCACGAAACAGCTCCGCACAACGGGGAGCCGGACGCAACCTGTGCCGTTCACCCTGAAGCTGACCGGATGCCCGTCGGGGGCAGCTTCGGTCACATTTACGGGGAAGATGGACGGGCATGATAACAGCCTGCTGGCGCTGAATGATGCCAGCGCGGCCAGCAACGTGGCCGTGGAGATCCTTGACCGGGATAAAACGCGCCTCGCGTTGCAGCAGGCCAGCCAGACGGTGGCGGTGGATGCGCAGGGAAATGCAGAACTGTCGTTTTATGCCAATTATATCGCCACGGCGGATAATCCGCAGCCGGGCCGGGCTGACGCCGATGCAACGTTCATGATCAATTATAATTAATCGTATCCACTCTCCCTGTGACGATTATATGTTGCAGGGAGAGAGAGGGATTACAGTAATTCGTGTGCTTTCGCGTAATCAATTAATCCAACGATACTTTGCACGCCCAGCTTGGAAAAGATATTAGACTTATGGGCACTAATTGTTTTGTTGCTAAGTAATAATTGATCCGCAATCTCCTTATTAGATAATCCGTTCGCCAGATATCTCAGAACCGTCACTTCACGATTCGATAATGGCATATCCACAGCGGCGCCCGTCCGCGACCCCAGATGGTTTATAAAACTTAATGTTTCTGAAGGGAAGAAAGAATAGCCCGTCAGTATCATTTCCACCGCGTTATAAATTTCCCCCAGATCTTTTCGCTTACTGACAAAACCATTTGCCCCGGCGCGGATGGCGCGTCCTGCGTAGAAGGCTTCAGATTTTGAAGAGAGGAAAAGAACCTTAATGTCTTTATTTAAGTTCCTGATTCTTTTCAGTAATACGAACCCATCCGTGCCCGTCATTTCAATATCGAGAATGACCAGGTCAATGGGGTGGTTGCGTATACAGTCAAGCACTTCGTGGCTGTCGCCTGACTTCAGTTTGACCTGGATGTTTTTATTTTTCTGTAGCAGGACTTCTATCGACATTCTGACGATAGGGTGTTCGTCCATAATGATAACGGATGCCGGTTTCATTTTTTATGCCTCAGATTGTTAAAAGCGTTATGCTGAGTTTTGTTAAAACTCTCGAAAAGCCGGAAGGATAATTGCGCAGATCCTTGTACGGTAAATGTCCCTGGGAAGAGCGAAAGCATCCTTGTTTACGTAGTGGTGATATCAATGCCTCAGCGCAGTTATCTCATAAGGCTGGTTATGGCAAAATGATTTTTCTTATTCGCGTGTCAAACACGTCTTATTATACCGTTTAAGTATTGTCCGAAAAGCCTGTAAATTAATATCCATATATTGCTGATTATTATGTTCTGGATCTGAATCACTAACTTTTTAAAATTAGCAAAAATGTCCTGATATTGCATTTACCACACACTTTCATCTTTATGTAATAACAAAAAATAAACGATTTTACTGTATGTTAAATGAATGTTAACAGTGAGCGGGCTGTGACAACCAGCATCCCGCCTGCCCGCCATCCCTGAAATCCGCCATTTCGTGCGTCATCTCTCCGTTTCAAACGTCTCCTGGCAAATTGCCGTTCCCAACAACAGAACAGCACTATCTGCTGTTTTCTTCACCTCTCATCGCATTCTTTTACAGGTAAATCGCTTGTTTTTACACCATTATCATCCTGTTAACGGAAGCGCCAGAACCTTAACGCATGGATAAAATCACTCTCGTTGAGCGTACCAGCAGCATTTCGCATGGTTTAAGGCCAGGAATTAGGAATAGTTATAAAATCGAAAGTTTTGTTAAAAAACACAAAAATTTAACATGTTTCCTAAGTAATTTCCTAAAGGTCTTTAGGAATTAAGAAGTTACTGAATACGTTAATACGTGAAATCTGAGAGGTTGTTGAGAAGATGTAGCAACTCATGACGATGATTCAGTCCAAGTTTCGCCAGGATGCAGCTGAGACGGTAAATAATGCGGCTATATGGGCGGTTCTGTAACTGCGCGATCTGACGCAAGGAGCTACCCTGTGACAGCGCCTGTAAGATCGGCCATTCATCCCGTGAAAACCACTCTTTGCGGTTGCCGGCGGGTGCCGGTGCTTCCAGCAAGGTTTGTTGCATAGCCAACGCCGTAAGCTGGCGTTCAAGCACATGAAAAGGGCCAGCCGCTTTACAAAACAGGCGAGCATCATAATCATCGGCGCGGACGAGCAGGTAGGGTGTCAGGTAGGGGGCGAACAGGCTGTGGCGGCGTAATCGGTCCAGCAGGTCAATGAGCGGCGAGGCGCGGCTTTCAATGTCAACTACCAGACGCGATGAAGGCCAGTGATTTAAATCACTGAGAGCGGCATCAAGCGTGGAATAGTCGCAGCAATTGCTCAGGGGCGACTGCCCGCTCAGAAAACCGGAACGGAAATAATTATCCTGTGTGACCAGAATGATAAAGGGAGCATCGGTTTTGCGGGTCTGGTTGATTGACTGGCTCAAATATTCGAGACGATCAAAAAATGGGAGAGCAAAAGGCGAGTGCGTAGAACCCAGTGAATCACTTCCTGTCCGACGACGCCGGTAACGGCGTACTGTCATTCGCATAGCTTCCCTCTTGGCGATGACCGTTCAGTCCTCCTGCCATCTCCAGGATGGCCAATAATATCCCTGACCGAAGCGCGCGCCAGCATGAAGCGCGCATGTACGGTCCCGTTCTGTTTCAATGCCTTCAATAAGCACATTCGCAGCAATTTTTGAACAAAGGGTGACCAGCTGTGTCAGCGCCGGCGTTTCACGTAAACGCCAGAAAGCGATCTTATCGATTTTTATTCCGCATAACGGCAGGCGACAGGATAAAAATGCTTGCCCTGACGCTTCATCAATATCATCCAGCCAGATCCGATGTCCCCGCGCGGTCAACTGCTGAAGCGCACAACTCACCCTCTGACGTACCGGGTCTGAGAGTGAAAAGAACGAGGCAGGTTCCACGAGTTCAATGTTCAGCGGTGGGCTGTTAAGTTGCAGTAAACGCTGGAACATTTCCGGTATGGTCAGAACGGTTATCGGCAAATTTATGAAAAGGTTGTCACAGGGGAAGGGGTTTTTTAACGCGGCGATCTGTGCTTCCAGCAACATAAGCGCCCGGGTGGCTGACCAGTCCTGGAAAAAGCTTTCGCTTTGCTGATGCGGCGACAGCACGCTGAGCACTTCGGCTCCCACCGCGCGTGAAGAGGAGAGGGCGACAATAGGTTCAAGCTTAATGCCTGTAATGTCGTGTGAGATGTGCTGCACGCACGCGGGAAAACCTGTCTGCTCTGGCGCTGTCACTCCGTCGTCCTGTTCACTTCCAGCCTCCAGGCGGCCGGGATACCGCAGGACAGTGTGAAGGTGAAGTAAACAGGAAAACAGCAGGCGTTACTTAAAAGCGGCTAAGCCTTTTCGCAGCCCGTAAAAGAGGGATAAATGTTGAAAAAACAGCCGTATTTACAATCAGCTAGTCATTATCGCCAGAGAAGGCGGAAAAGGCATTGACTCACTACGCATTGACCGTATAATTCCAGGCGTTTCACCACCGCGAAGTACACTCTTCTCCGTGCGCCCTTAGCTCAGTTGGATAGAGCAACGGCCTTCTAAGCCGTAGGTCGTAGGTTCGAATCCTACAGGGCGTGCCATTTAAAAACAGGCGCTTACGCCAGTTTCAAGCCAGCCTGATTTTCTCCTTGTGTCGTATTTGTGTCATGGTTGCCAAAAATGGCATCAATTTTCCGTGCGTGTTCGCTTAAGTGGTTCGGCGCCAGGTGAGCGTATCGACGTACCATTTCGATGGACTCCCAGCCGCCCATTTCTTGCAGAACGGACAACGGAACGCCGGACTGAATTAACCAGCTCGCCCAGGTATGCCGGAGGTCATGAAAACGGAAGTCTTCTATGCCCGCTCTTTCGAGTCCAATGCGCCAGGCGACATTGTCATCCACTCGCATTTTTCGGACAGCCGGAGTGACGGTTTTATCCGGGCGCGTTGATGGCTTCGTGTGAACGAATACCCACCTGGAACTTTTCCCGATCTGATCCCTTAACACCCTGCATGCGGTATCATTCAGAGCTACGCCGATAGCCTTGCCCGCCTTCGCGTTCTCTGGATTTACCCATGCAACCTTTCTCTGCATATCGACCTGCTGCCACTCCAGATCAATGATGTTGGAGCGGCGCAGGCCGGTTGCCAGTGCAAATATCACCACCGGCTTTATCGACTCCGGCATGCAGGCAATTAACCGTTCTGCCTCGTCCCTGGTCAGCCATCGGATGCGTTTACTGATCGGCTTTTTGGTTTTTATAACCGGGGCCGTTTTAATCCAGCCCCAGTCATTAGCCGCAGCCTTGAACAGAGATCGCATGAACGAAAGGTGCTGACTCTTTGTGGCCTGGCTTACCGGTTTCTCAACATACGGAGGCGGTTCCTTCCCACGCCGTATAGCCGCGTCCCGGCACGACTCCCAGACCTGAATATGCTTACGGTTGACCATCTTAGAAACAGCTTCATGAACCTGATCAGCAGTGATGGTTGAAATATCCCGGCCGGAGAAATGCCGCAGGAAATATTCGATTTTGGTCTTATCGTCATCGAGTGACCGCTTATGCTCCTTCTCGCGGATCCACCTGATGCAACATTCCTCAAACGTCCTCGTCGGTAGTTCCCCAATTTTATCAACCCGCCACGCTTCAGCCTTCAGCTTGTCGTGCAACTCCTGCGCTTGTTTCTTGTCCCCCGTACCAAGAGATCGTCTAATTCTTTTCCCTGACGGCGTAACGAAATGACAGTGCCAGACGCCGCCTCTGAGGGTGATTGACATAAAATTTCTCCTTTATGTTCACCCGCGCTCGCGGAAACAGGATCGCGCGGGTCATGTAAATACGCAATACAGGCAACGTCGGTTGTGCGGTATTTGTTCCCGATCTTCTTCCCGGCCAGCTGCCCCGAGTCGATAAGACGGTAGACAGTTCTCGGTGAGGTGATTAGTAGCTCGGCCGCCTGTCTGGCTGTCAGTGTTTTTGCCTCAACCATGCATTTCCTCCAGGCAAAAAAGAACCCGGCGCGGGGCCGGGCAAAAGGGATCACGAGGCAGTGCTTTCGCACCCAATAGCCAGCTCATAACTGGCTATCAGTTGCGTCAGTCGTCTTCATCTTCGTCCCAGTCCTCGTCGTAATATGGCGAGGCGAGAAGAGGGTTGGTTGCTGAGAGAATCTCTCCGGCGGCGCCCTGCCGCTGAAGTCGACGAAGCGCTTCATATAGCTCAAAGGCCTCTGTTCGCTCGTCACCTATATCGAGGGCGCATGCAACCTTGTGCGCCTCGGTTACCAGAGTTGATAGCTGGTTTCTGATGTCCTGAATGGTGCTCATAGTTCTCCTTACGCCGCACGCTTGGCGCGCAGCTTCTTCAGGTGTTCTGCTGTTTCGATTTCTTCGGCGATCCGCTCAGCCTGTGTTTTGGTCAGCGGCTCGAAATCCTGGTTAAAGCGGCCTATGCTGGCGATGCAGGTGCGACCGTTGCGGATGTAATGGATGACTTCGTGGGTAGAGCGGAGGATTTTGCAGGGCGCGCCGTGGGGATCGGCGTACCAGGTGTTAGGCTGGATTATCCTGAACATTGGGCACCACCTTAAATTCGATTACCCAAACCCATGGGTTGGCCTGCCAGTTTTCTTCCCCGTAGATGGACTTCCACAGATCTTCCCACACCTGAAAGCCATAAGTGGCAGGGCGGAAGTCGTAAAGACCACAGCCGATTTCTTTACAGATATCCCCAAGGGTAATGGCCTGCAATCGCTCAACTCGCACACCGGTAATTTCCAGCATTAGGCGACTGGCCCAGCGCGGCATGTGAATTGATGGACGCCATCTTCCTTCTTCCGGCCAGTCTGCAGGTGGCGTAGCTCGGTAAGCCATATCGTGGCTATCCTGGTCGATGTTGTAGCGTGCCCAAGTCTCTCGCACCCAGATGCGATCGCCGACGGCACCGAACGGACAGGTGTAGCCTTCATTTTCATCTGCAACACCAAATACATCTTTCTTTGCAGGCTGCAGGTATCCGTTTTTATCGACCACGCTAGGCGTGTACCAGTGGGCGTTTAAATCCAGATCGTAACCGTTATGCGTTGGGTGGAAGCCATCGGACGGCTGAACCTTCATGATACGCCGTGTCTGCGTCTTCCGGCCGTCGAGGATGGCGCGCACCATCTCGCCGTTAAAAATCATTCCGCGCTCTTTCACTGGATCCCCCTTTGCTTATTCTTAAGCTCGATCTCTTCCTGACAACTGGCGCACGTCAGGCAGCCGGGAACGGCAGCGCGCCGCGGCTCTGGAATTGGTTCGTCGCATTCCGCGCAATGCTCAGCTGATACGGCGTTACGGTCGATGCGGTGAGCGGAAAGGGCTGCGTTACGCTGAAGCTCTTCAATCTCTGCTGCTGTGTCGATGATGTCGGCCATGGTCAATGCTCCCGGAACTGTCGGTTAATTCGGTTGAAGGTGAACGCCAGCAATAAAAAAGGCCGCGATAGCGACCTGGTGATTAATGCCTTCATGCGGCACCGCCTTCATTCTTCTCGGCTTCGACTGCCATCTTCTCAAGCCGTCGCGATAACTCGGCGGCCAGAGTCTGGAATTCTTCTTCGGTCGCCACCGGGATCGGCACAAAGCGAATCCCGATGTGCGCCAGGTGGTTGGCTATTTCGAGGCTTTTCCTCAAATCAACTGGTGAGGCTCTGTTCATGCAGCGCGGTCCTCTTCCTGGAAGATAATTTCCATTTCCAACTTCTCGGCCAAGGCATTCTCCGCGCGGGCGCCTGCTGATTTTTCCCAACCACGCAGCATGAAAACAGCATCAGCACAGCGAAGCATTGATAGGCAGATGTCCATATACTCCGCCTGAGTTAATCCATCCGGGAGCAGTGCGGGATTAAGGACCACATGACCTTTCGACCCGAGGAAAACATGCGCATGGTTGAAAGCGGCGCGGTTAAAATCAGGTATCCCACTCATGGGACCGGCAATATAAACTTTCACGATTCCACTCCGAAGCGGCGATTAAGCCGCCCTGTGTATACGACGAACTCCAGGAGACTAACTCCCAGAGCTTCAATTTTCTTGTGATGCTTGTTGATGATGGGAGGCACCGTTTCGTTCCAGTTTGGCTTTGGCTTCTTGCGCATGGCCTGCTGGATTTCTTCTGTGCAGCGGCGGCAGGCTGCTCGGATGGCGTTTTCATTTGCTGGCGTCATGCAGCCTCCGTCTTAACAACATTGATGGCGCAGCCGGGCAGCAGTTCCACCGCGGCGGTGGCGCACTGATTTCCCCAGTGGTGCCAGCCCGGGGCGGCACTGCGGCTAAACAGCTCAATGCGTGGCACATCGCCATAAAGCAACTCCAGCCGATGACGCACTTCCCACGGCTTTTCGCTGTGCGCACCGAGCGGGCTGTAGACCACCTGCTTAATCCCGGCGTGCTTACGTTCCAGCCCAGCGCCGCGGGTGGCAATCAACAGGTCTTCGGTATTGGCCCGGGTGTGGTTGCCGCCGTTCATGCGCGTCTCGGCGTTAAGCAGATCGAGGAAGTCGTAAAAGTCGGTGACTTCACCCTCGGCCAGCGCCTTGTTGATGCGCAGCTCGGCGTTCTGATTCAGCTTCACCCAGGTAAAGCCCTTCATCGTGCGAACGGTAAATCCCCAGGCCTCGGCCAGTTCGATAGCCTCCTGGTTATGCGTGCCGGTGTACCACATCGCCAGCACCGCGTTTTCGGCGGCGAGTTCCCACACTGGAAGGCGCTTGATGTCGATTAACCTCATGGTGGAGTAGTGATCGGCGGCAGCGCCGTTGCTGATGGTGTTACCGTAAGACCAGGGCGGATCAGCGTAGATAAGAGAGTATTTTCCGGTCATGCATCCTCCCGCTCCGGATCGTTAACATCCCAGCCATTACGCTCATTATTGGTTTGCAGCCGCTTATCTCCGACCTCTTCAATGCTGCGGCCGGTAATCTCTGCGACTTCAGCGTTTGAGTGTCGCCACAGCAGCGCCAGCTCTTCGAGAGACCACGCTTTCATAGCACTGACTCCATTTCGTCGATGTAGAGGCCCTGAGCAATCAGGCGGCTCCGGCGGGCGGCACGTTCAATGCACTCCTGCCGTCTGCCTTCCTGCGATTGCTCTATGGCGCGCCGGGTGAACAGCCGTGATTTACCCTGTGGTGTTACGACCTTTGGCTTCGTGACCAGGTCGAATGTCCAGTCGCAGATGCCGTCCTCGTTGACCCATTTTTCCGACTCAACGATCTGAGCTATCTGCCCGGAGCCGCGGGTAATGCCGTTGGCTACACGGTTAAACTTAATGAGCGTTACGCCAAACTTCTCAGCGATTTCGCTGCCGGTTACCGGGCGTCCACGTGTCTGAATCATCCAGATAACGCGCTCACGGAGGCCGGAGAATTGCCCGGTGCGCCCGGGCCTGCGGTAAAATGGTGTGCGTTTCATTTCCACTGCTCCCCGAACGTAAAGCCGATCTCCGCCAGCGCTTCGTCCATCTTCTCGATGAACTCCGGCACCATTTCATTGAAATCGGTCATGTATTGCGGATCCCGCTCAACGACGACATGGTGAATGCCTTCGCGTTTCATGCGAGGGTCGTAGTTGGCAAAGAACCAGGCGTCTTTCCCTGTTACCCACATGCTGTACTGCACCTGAGCCATGTACGCAGACTTGATGGCTTCGAAACCGCCAAGGCGGAATTTCATGAAGTCTCGGGAGGTGAAAGGGCATTTAAGCTCAAGTCCGAACCCGTTACTGCAAAGTCCGTCAGGGGAGCACGCGGTGCGCATGCTCTCGTCACGGAACAGGATCGGAGACTCCGTGACTTTCACGTCGGTGGTGAACTCGAAGAGGGTGCGGGCGTCTTCCTCGTACTGCTTGCCCCAGGCCAGCGCCTTCGCGTTAACCTCTGGTGCGACGCCGGTGCATACCTCAGCGAGTAGGGTGTGGAAGTAGGACATTTTCATGTCTGTCCATTTCTTTCCCGATCTTGGCTTGGCGATGACGTTATGCACCTCGGAGGCTGTGATAACGCCGAGTCGCAGCCGGTGCCATGCCTCGTCGCCTTGCTGGATAGTGGTTACGTCAATACCGGTCCGGGCAAGGATAATTTCTGGTGTCATGCTGCCGCCTTAGCCCTTTTCTGAAGGAAGCCAAACCCTTTCTGCGCCTCTTCTTCAGTGAGTTCTGACGCCTCAAAGATTTGCCGCTTGAAGATGTCGCTGCAAAGAGGAAGAAAGTCTTGCTCCATGTCCTTACCAAGCTCTTTCAAAAGATTGGTAATGGACTGGATGGTTTCTTCGCTTGCGGCTGGTGGAAGCGCTTCTGTAGTGCTGCGCGGCGTGACGTCACGGATATCAACGTCCAGTAATTTGCCTTCCATTTCTTCGGCGGTGGGCTGCTGTCCAATCTCAGGCCATGCCTTACGCAACGCCTGGGCTTCTGCGCATTTCGCCAGCTGTCCATACGGGCGCTTTTTCCACATCGCGTTCGGCGCCGTGGTGTCGCGGCCGCCGGTGGCGTAGTTTTCAATCCAGTATTCTTTGGCGCTGAACTCGACGATCTCTCCGCTAGGCATGCGCTTGTAGACGGTGTATTTGCACCACTGAGGGAAGGTTACCTCGACACCAGAAAGCGTCTGCGTCGTGTCTGGACCGAACTCTGGTTCGCGAGCACCGGCATAATCACCTGATCGGTCCGCCTGAATGCGGTAAAGCCCGATGCCCGGCATTACCACGTCACGCCATTCGCCTTTACCTGTTTTCGAGTCTTTGACGTACATCGGGACGAGGTGGACAGGTTTGAGCAATGGGTCCAGTTGGCGGGCGCGACAATAATCAAGCGCCATCATTACCGATTCGTCTTTCGCGCCAGGGTAGATGCTGTTCTTCAGCGCGCTCCAGGTGGAGACGTCGACGCCTATCTCCTGAAGCGACGTCGCTGTGATTGTTAATTCGTTTGCCATCGTTAATCCCCTCAAAAATTAAAACGGGCAGCCGGTCCGGTGTTCCCAGTCGTATTCCGCCTGGGCGTAAGCAACTGCCGAAATGAAATCGTTGTAAGCCTCGCCAGCTTTATCGCTGCGAAGTCCTTCGTATGGGCTGGAGTCAATCGGGATCGTGAAGTGGAAGAGGCTTGACGGCTCTTTTGGCATCATGTCGATGATTTGCTGCGCCCTGTCGTCGATCCACTTCTCCTTCTCCTCGGTGAGCTGCTGCTCAACCCAGCGCCGATCTTCGATGCGGTCGTAAGTGAGGTATGCGTTCATGGCTGAACTCCTGAAATTTGGATGTGCAGATCCCGCCCGCAGAAAGCCAGGCCGATCGGTTGAATAGGGTGGTTAGTGCTGGATTGGGTTGCCGTGACCGTCCAGAAGGACATCAATCACGCAGTCACTGAGACGGATGATTTCAGCATCGGTGTGCAGGTACACCCATTTGCGCTCCTGAATGACCGCTGAGACGCGATAGGTACGGCCTTCATGCATTGCCATCATGCCGGGCGTGACGCATTGGCGAATGAGTGGGGTGGTGCCGTAATGGTTGATCATACCTTCACCTCAACCTGTTGCAGGAGGCCAGCAACGTGCATCTGCCAGCGGTTAAGAGTCAGCTTGTCGCGCGGTGCCGATACCGACGTCAGTTGCCACTCGTTATCGTTGAGCTTTTTGGCGGTGTACTGCTTTCCGTTGTGGGTGACTGTCATGATACCTCCCGGCGATTTGCCTCGGAGTCCTGACGGAATGCTTCACGCAAGAACTCTTCACTAAATTCCATCTCAGGGGCCTGAACGAACGCGATATACGCTTCTTCCTGGCAGTTTGTGCAATATCCGGATCGGATTGCGCATCCGCAATTTTCACAATGTTTTGACATAAGCATCTCCGCCCTTAAGCCGGGCCGCTGAACGTTAAAAGACTTCTGCGCTAATGGGCGGTGGATGGCCGCCGGTTGTCATAACTAAGCCGCCTCGGTGAAGCGACTGAGGTATGAAGATCGTTTGATTACGCACCATTGCCGCTCTCCCTGAGCCCGCCGGGCGTCCGACGCATGGTTTACTGTCGCGCCGTTCGACTGACCGAATCTCCACTTCGACGCTGTCTAACTTCGCTCAGCTGTCGATGTTTCGTTTCGATGAGCTAACAATAGCTAAAGCGATTATTTGAGTCAATCGCCAAAACGATATTTATCATCGATAAAGCGATAATTCATTGAATGTTAAAGCGATATTTTTTTATTTTCTGAAGAAAAAAGTGATAAGGATTTGGTTTTTAGAAGGGGTGAGAAAGAGAGGATGGATCTGCGGACAATAAAAAACCCGCCGGAGCGGGTTATGCGAATCGTTTATAGTCGACTGACTGTCTGAGTAGTACCTTTGCCATGACGTAGAACGCGTCCTCATCCTCTGGCTCAACGTACCATTTCTCGTAAATGGGGTTGTCGGATATTACTGCCAGACGGTCACGCTGCATCTGAAGTCGCTTAACATGCAGTGTTTTGCCGAAGACGAAGACATATACCCCGTCACCATCAAAATGCGTAACGCCGGTATCAACGAAGATCTGATCTCCAGGCGAAATGGTGCCATCCATACTGTCACCATTAACGGTAATGACCTTAACGTGTGTAGCTGGCCGGTTGCCAAACAGCGCTCGCGCCTGCTCATTCGTGTATTCGATGGCACGAATAGTTTCAATGAAATCGCTGGTTACCAGTGTTCCTGGCCCAGCACTGGCTTTAACGTCGAGTACATCCACGCGATAAATCCCATTCAGTGACGGCTTAACCTGGTATAGCGCAGTTGGCTCCCTGGCGCCTCCGGCAGCCATTTCCCCCTCACCAGTAGAAAGCCATTCAGGGCGAACGCCAAGCACAGAGGCAATCTCAACTGTTTTTCGAGAACCTTTAGCATTCTTGAGTAACTTATTTACGCTGGACTGAGCCATGTCGACCTCTTTAGCTAATCGACCCTGTGTATATCCAGCGCTTTCCATTGCCTGCGCTAAGCGCTCCGAGAATCCCATATTCACCTCTGTTAATGACCCCTTTAACTCTATCGCTCAAGCGATTATTTAGCAAAAAATCGCCTATGCGATTGACATTCGCTAAAGTGATAACCATAATCGCTTTAAACTGATAGCTGAGGTGATTATGAAGACCCCAACAGTAGAGAAGAACTCCGCAGTAGAGAAAGCGATCGCCATCGCTGGCAGCCAGAAAGAACTGGCAAAACGTTGCGGCAAAGCTCAGTCCACTATCTGCGACTGGCTTAACGGAAAGAAACGCATCTCCCCAGTTCACGTTCCTGAGCTGGTGAAAGCGGTTGGTGGTGAAATCCAGGCTCATGAATTCCGCCCGGATCTGCCGTCCATCTTTCCACACCCTGACAACCATGCCGCTTAACGGCGGCCTTAACAACGAAAGGGAAAGCAATGCATTCACTTGCGTATCAACAAGGTAACAAATTTTCGCCAACGGCGATGATTTACCAGAATCGCCGGGAACCTGATTCCACGGCGTTAAGCATCGATGGGATCCGCGCAGCTGTTCGCGTCTGGGCAGCTGACTGCCGCAGCCGTGAATTTGTCGCCGCTCTGATTGTTGAAGAGTGGCGGGCAACCGGCGGCACCGGACTGGATATCCCGACTGACTCACACCGCCAGATGCAGAAGGTGTTCCGCTGGATCGACGGCGACACCGAATATGCGGCCAACAACATTCGCCAGCTGGCACCGGCAATCATGTCCGTCCTGCCGCTGGAGTATCGAAACCGCCTGGCTCCACAGAACGACACGATGTCGCTGATCGCCTCTGCGATGAAAGAGTGTGCTGAGGCTAAACAGGCCGTGCTGCTGGACGCTCCAGAGCATCAGAAGCTGAAAGAGGTAAGCGAGGGTATAGCGTCGCTGTTCCGCCTCATGCCGGAACAGGTAGGCCCGCTGATGACGATGGTCACATCGATGCTGGGGGTCATGTGAGAGGCACCAGAAAAGAAAAAGCCCTTGAAGCGGTCACTTCAAAGGCCTTCCAAACACTGTGTTACGCCAAGTAACGGGAGTAATTATGGCAGAGAAATTGATGCATAACACGATGTTTTTGCCTCTCAGCCTGGAGAAAGAGAAGGTTAAGCATCTTGATATTCCTAGCGGCCTCAGATCTCAAGGGTGGATTTACGCGCTCAAAAATCCATACATGCCGGGAATCTTCAAAATAGGAATGACAGTAAATGAGCCTGAAATACGTGCTGCTCAGATTTCACAGGGTACTGGCATACCGGCGCCATTTGAAGTCCATAGCGCCTACTTTTCCGATAACCCGAGAGGCCATGAACAGGAGTTTCATCAATACCTGTCCAACTGCCGAATCAATCCTGGTCGTGAGTTTTTCAGATGCACTGAAGAAGAAATCGCTGAAGCAGCTGATGCAATCGGTTTAATCAGCCGTAGCGCCACGATAGAGGAACTTGCTGATTCTTATGACGTTATTTGCATTGAGCAGAGCGAACCTTTCTCTTTGCAAGAACTGTTTGACGATCTCGATATATCAGTTTTCGGCTGCCAGTACGCGGCGACAAAAAGGTTGGTAGAAATCGGAAGGGAATATCTGCATCTCGTCAATAGGGGTGGTTGCTCGTTAGCGTTTATGGATGGGAGGGGAATACCTGTCGTCCGTGAGTACATTCAACATCGCGAAGCATACATTGCATCCCAAGAAGCTGCGGGTGTGTATGGTCCGCAGAAACCAGGAGGATTTTGATGGCTCGCTCACGAAACATCAAGCCAGGCTTTTTCACTAACGACGAGCTCGCAGAATGTCAGCCACTGGCTCGCATTCTCTTCGCTGGTCTGTGGACTATTGCCGATAAAGAGGGTCGCCTGGATGACCGACCGAAGAAAATTAAAGCCATGGTACTGCCTTTTGATGATGTCGATTGTGACGCTTTGTTGCAGCAGCTGCATCAGCACAAATTCATCAACCGTTACCAGGTAAAAGGCGATTCCTACATTCAAGTTTCTAACTGGAAAAAGCATCAGAACCCGCACTGCAAAGAAGCGGCAAGTGAGATACCAGAACCATCTCAGAACCAAAATGGCACCGAACAAGAACAGTGCAATTCAGATACAAAAGAGGAAAAGGAAGAAGAGGGAAAACCTCAAGTCATTGAAAATAATGAAGCAAAAGAAAAGCACGGTGCTAGTAAGGTGCAAGAACAGGTTAAGAACAGTTTAAATCCTGCTGATTCCCTTAACCTGATTCCTGATTCCCCTATCCCTGATCCTGATTCCTTGGTTAACACCCAAGCCGCTTACGCGTCTTGCGAAGAGGCCAATGCGGATATTCATGAGATATCGAGTCGGTACGCATTCGAGGGCCAAATCGTTCGGCTGAACCACAAGGACTATCAAGCATGGTTAAACCTGTACCCGCTGATAGACCTGAATTACGAACTTCAGAAGCTGGATATCGAGTTCACGCATGAGAAGCCAAAAAATTGGTTTATCACTGCCAGCCAGAAGCTGAGTTATCAGAACAAGCAAGCGGCAGTACGCGGCAAACCAGCCGCCAAGCCGGATCTGGACTTCAACAACACTGACTGGGCTTATGGGGTGATTCGATGAAATCTCTTGCAGAGCAGATGCGTAACCACGACCGCGAGCAGATGAGCCGCATGGCTCATAACCTGCCAGAGCAGTATCAGGAACGCGCACCGGTCGAGCAGGTGGCTCAAGTGTTCAACGGGCTGTTCAACCAACTGCGTGCCGCATTTCCGGCCAGCATGGCGAACTTCCGCAGCCAGGACGACCTGAACGAATTCCGCCGCCAGTGGCTACTAGCGTTCCAGGAGAACGGGATCCACACCATGGCTCAGGTCGATGCCGGCATGCGCATTGCCCGCCGCCAGGAGCGCCCATTCCTGCCGTCGCCGGGCCAGTTCGTCGCCTGGTGCAAACAGAGCGGCGGGGCGCTGGGCGTCAACGTTGAACAGGTTATCGCCGAATACTGGGACTGGCGTAACCGTTCGTTCGAATTCACCTCCAGTGAGCAATTCCCTTGGTCGCAGCCGGTCATGTACCACATCTGCGTTGAACTGCGCCACCGCAGCACAGAGCGCCAGTTGACTCATGGTGAACTGGCGAGCGAAGCGGGCGATCTGCTGGACATGTGGGAGAAGCGCGTCACTGAGGGTAAGCCAGTACCGCCGGTACGCCGGGCAATTGCAGCGCCAGCCGCAGAGCATGGGCCTACGCCGATCCAGCTGCTCCAGGCGAAGTACAACCGCAACAAGTCGAACGGGATGGTGTGAGATGAAAGGCAAACAGGCAATTCTGCGTTATCTCGAAACGAACCGGACCTTCACCGCGAAGGATGTGGCCACAGAGTGCGGCATGACCATCAACTGCATCACGAAGAACGCTATCGATCTGGAGCGGGCCCGCAAGATTGTCCGGGTGAGCAAGGTCTGGCGAACGGTGACTTATCGCCTGGCGACGCCGGAAGAGCAGGACGGCACCGGGCGCAGCTGTACCAACGGAATATTTCAGGAATGCCGCAACAGCGCGGCTATGAAGCGAGTATTGATGGTTTGGGGGAGGGTAGGGGTATGAAACAGAAATTTATCGAGTGGTTTACCAAGAACAACAACGGCTGCTCGCCAGCGATGGAAGACGACAGAAGCTTTGTGCGCGAGAAGACACAGCATATGTTCGAAGCGTACAAGGCAGGCGTGGCAGAAGGTGAAGCCAGATGCGCTGCTCTGGCAGCGGAGAATGCGCTTCTGAAAAAATCAGAGCCAGCACCATTCAGTAAACTGATGATGGAGGCGCTTGATGTTTATCAGGCGGGCGCTGACGAAGTGCCAGAGCTGGCAATGCTGAGTGCATATAAAAAACTGCGAGATGGGCTAAAAATCCCGGCTACCGACGCTTTCCTGGCTGAAGTGCGGGCGCAGGGTGTGGAGATGTTCGCCAAAGAGATGCATGCCGATATCAGCGGTGATGATGCCCGCGAGTTCGCCGCACAGCTTCGCAAAGGAGTGCAGTCATGAGCAACATCGACAAACAGGCACTGACAGACGAAGCAATCAGCAATGCCTTTGCTGGTACAAATTTTGGCAGAGATGACTTTAAAAACATTCTGGCCGAAACGGTTATTGATGCCGCTGCGGGTTGGCGTTGCGGCTACACAGCAACAACTATCTGTACTCAGCTTGGACTTTTGACACCGAAGGGTTGCGCGTCCGCACTTGGATTGAGGTTTATCAGTGAGCACGTTCAGCGCGAAACAAAGCGCCTGAAGGATGAGCTGGGCGCAGCAGAGAAGCGGATTGCTGAGCTGGAGGCGCGGGAGGTGAACCTTCCAAAGCTCAGCGTTGGCGAAGTGATGCACATGAGCGGATTCAGTCGGGATTATGCCGAGGGGTGGTGTTCTGGTAACGACAATGCCATTCACGAGATTCATGCAGCTGGCGTGAAGGTGGCCGCCGCAGCCGGTAAAGGAGAGTGACCATGGCT
>NZ_JBMKIC010000045.1:0-27830 GCF_049238665.1 Enterobacter cloacae complex sp. IR5450 | reverse complement strand
ATCTGATGGAAATGGAAGCCACGCAAGCACCTTAAAATCACCATCATACACTAAATCAGTAAGTTGGCAGCATTACCAGAAAAATAAGCACAGGTTAACTATTAAGACGGGTAACGTTCACCGTAAATATAACAATCAAGGATATGACTGTTCCGGTGTGACCATATCAGAATGAGACTCTGATGAAGGCTGCGTGATTTGCTGCACTATCGTAACCAGTTGTTCAAAAACAGCTCTCATTTGCGTCGGGTAGGTTAAAGACAACCAGGTTGCCAGCACTGTTCCAGCCAAAAAGCCCAACTTCATACACCATCCCTAATAAATTCAGCGAGATACAAGCTTTAACGTATGTGTGGTGCCGGGTGCCTCCCGGTGAGTCGTTGGTCAGCCACCTTGACCCGCTACTGATTGCCTAAGCTACATGTGCTGTTTAGCCCCTCCGCACAGGGGGATTCACCACGCGAGAAAAATAACACAGTGCCCCGGCTGGTTTAGGGGATATTTCGTTTAAAAATAAATAATGACCATACAAATTTAATCTATAACTGTTTTCAGGAACCCTTCTACACTTTAAGCGGATATATCAGTAATAAGATTAATATAAGTCAGTTTTATTACGTCCCTAAATGCTGGGCTATTTACTTAGCCTTCACACGTTTTTGCCATTAGCAGAGGAGTCTGAAATATGGCATTCGTAACAACAAAAGATGGTGTCAGTATTTATTACAAAGACTGGGGTCCGAAGGATGCGCAGCCGATCGTTTTCCATCACGGCTGGCCGCTGAGCGCCGATGACTGGGATAACCAGATGCTCTTTTTCCTTGCAGAAGGCTTCCGCGTCATCGCCCTCGACCGTCGTGGTCATGGTCGTTCCGATCAGGTAAGTGAAGGTCATGATATGGATCATTATGCCTCCGACGCATCGGCCGTGGTCGAAAGCCTTGATTTGCGTAATGCAGTGCACGTCGGCCACTCCACCGGCGGGGGCCAGGTCGCCAGGTACGTTGCGAAGTACGGCCAGCCTCAGGGGCGAGTGGCCAAAGCGGTACTGGTCAGCGCCGTTCCTCCGCTGATGGTAAAATCAGACACGAACCCCGGCGGAATGCCCATTGAGGTGTTTGACGGCTTCCGCCAGGCGCTGGCCGCTAACCGCGCCCAGTTTTACCTCGACGTCGCCAGCGGTCCTTTCTATGGATTTAACCGAGACGGAGCAGAGGTTTCGCAGGGCACAATTCAGAACTGGTGGCGTCAGGGAATGATCGGTAGCGCCAAAGCCCACTATGAAGGCATTAAGGCGTTTTCAGAGACCGACCAGACGGACGATCTTAAAGCCATTACGGTTCCCGTCCTTGTGTTGCAGGGTGATGACGATCAGGTCGTCCCCTATAAAAATGCCGCCCTTCTACAGGATAAGCTGCTCGCAAACAGCGAACTCAAAATTTATCCAGGCTTCCCGCATGGGATGCATACCACGCATGCAGATACCATAAACGCCGATATACTGACATTTATTCGCTCATAAAGACGATGATTATCCATAATACAACCGGGCATCACGCCCGGTTTTGTATTGCGGCAAGAATTGAGCAACCATTTCAGGAAGAAACGCCTACAGGAGTTTGATTTTTACTTCGTACCCCTCGAGGCCCGTCATGGCCTCACGAGCGATAAACTCTATTTCAGAAACTTCCTGCCCTGTTTTTTTTCGTAACTCTGCAATTTTTTTGGCTATAAGCGCTGAAATCTCTTCCTCTGCCTTTTGTGTCAGTGCGTCAACTTTCATCTTTACCTCTTACGACCGTTAACTGTATCCATTCTCTAAATGGTTTTAACCATAACCCTTTGTAAAGCGTAGACTATCTGCGTTACGTATGCTGCATTAACCTTAAGATGAGCAGCATGATGGAGTCGTCACATTTAAACATGCATTTATGTTGCATTATTTGAACAAGCTGTTATTGTCCCAAAGCCTTAGAGCACATAAACATAAGAAAAGTTTTGACTTAAACTCGCCCCGCATCAGGGGCATTTTTTTGGCTGTCTGTAAACAAAAAACCCGCCAGAAGCGGGTTTTTGTGGTATTCGAGAAAATTATTTAAAGACTTCTGCGACGGCCTGGAAGTTAGGGCCATGCTCGCGGGCAGCGATAATGACGTAGTATTTCCCGCCCTTCTCGTCTGCCAGTTTTGAGAGTTTTTGATGAAGATCTGAAGGTGAAGAAATTTGTCCACCTGAAGCCCCTACAGATACATTACCAAGGTATTCAAGTTTGAAGTGGTGCGCTTCATCCTTGGAAATCATATCTGCCGCAGATGCGCCGAAGCTTGCTACTGTTAAAGCCAATACACTCCCTAATAGTGCTTTTTTCATATCATTCCTCCTGTTGATGAATCTATATATTTAACATTAGCACCAAATATGTAAATGATCCGTATCAATATTGTAGAAGAATTGAGCATCACGACCAGCCATCACTGACCTGAACGGCGGGTGCAGCAGTTTCATCTACTATACTGACCCTTGTAGTGAGCATTTATCTGTCCGGTTGCGCCTGAAGCAACCGAAACTTACCTGTACCATGACCATCAGGAGAACAATATGCACACGAGTAAAACCCTGAAAAGGCTGCTAGCCGTATCAGCAGTTGCAGCAATGTTCAGCACCGTTGGCGTACAAGCCCAGACGACAAGCGCCGCACAAACTCAAATTGCGGGCAAGGCTCAACCGGACGCCAGACTCAGCTCCGGTGACGAGAAAGCGTTGAAGGACATGGCGCAGGCCAATATCAACGAAGTCGCCGCCGCCAGGCTCGCCCTGGACAAGGCCCAAAGCAGTGAAGTGAAAACATTCGCTCAGAAAACGGTCGACGATCACGGCGCTGCGCTGACCAAAGTCCAGACCGTTGCCCAGAAAAAGGGCGTGGAGCTGCCGACCGAACCAGATGCCGCGCATAAAGCCCTGAACTCAAGGCTGGAAAACCAGCGTGGTGACGCTTTTGACAAAATGTATATGGAATATGCTGGCGTGAAGGACCACGAGAAGGTGCTGTCGAAGCTTAAGAGCGACGCCAGTAAAATCGACGATCCGGATGTGAAGGCTCTGGCCAACGAGCACACGCCGGTCGTTGAGCAGCATCTGAAGTCCGCCGAGCAGATGTCAACCCACTCCGGCGCATCAGCCGATAAATAACGCGTCGGTAAAACGACAATTGCAAAACAAAGTGGGGCCCGCAGGCCCCACGCTTATTTCCCCTTCCTGATGAATTATTCCGGCAAGGCGTAGACCACCACCTGATCGCCCACCTGATCCTTCAGGATCGTATTCCCGCCTGCCACGAAGGCCACATACTGGCGACCTTTATATTCATAGACTGACGGGTTCGCTACTGCCGGCGCTTCTGCCTGATCGGACCACAGCTCTTCACCGCTCTCGACCGAGTAGGCACGCACTTTGGCATCCATTGAAGCACCGATGAAGATCACGCCGCCCGCCGTCACCGCCGGGCCACCAATGGTAGGTGAACCCCAGCTCTCCGGCATGAAGAAGCCATACTGCTGGGAGGCGCCAACCGGACGACGCCATTTCACATCGCCCGTATGCATGTCCAGCGCCACGATTTCGCCAAACGGCGGCTGCCAGCACGGCATGCCCAGCCAGTTGCTCGCCACCAGCAGACGCATACCGTACGGGGCGCCTTCCTGTGGGGCAAAGCCGCTTTCGTTACCGGAGTCTTTGTCTGCGTTATCGTAATCTTCGCGGCTGTAGAGCTTCACGTACTGGACGATATGCGAGGTGTTGACGATGGCGATCTGTTTTTGCGGATCGAACGCCACCCCACCCCACTGTACGCCGCCCGCGCTATCAGGATAGGTTAGCGTGCCTTCGCCCTTTGTGGTCGGCGGAGTATACATTCCCTCATAGGTCAGGTTATCCCACAGACGGGAGCACTGGCCGCCACCGACGATATCCGCCAGCTTCCAGATTTCCGGTTTTTTCGACTGGTCGAGCAGCGGCGCGGGTTTGGTCGGGAACGGCTGCGTGGGCGAGAGAACTTCACCCTGAACCGAACCATCACCCTGCGGAACCGGACGTTCTTCGATTGGCCATACGTCCTCCCCCGTCAGGCGGTTAACCACGAACAGGAAACCCTGCTTGGTGGCCTGAATCAGCGCCGGGATCTGCTTGCCGTCTACGGTGATGTCCATCAGCGTCGGGGCGGAGTTAATATCGTAATCCCAGACGTCGTGGTGTACCCATTGACGGGACCAGACCACTTTACCGGTGTTGATGTCCAGCGCGGTGGTCGAGGTGCCAAGCGGAATAGCGTCCACGCGGTTGCCGCCCCAATAGTTGGGAGATGGCGATGAAACCGGGAGATAGACCAGCCCGTTGGCCTCATCGGCGGACATGTGCGTCCAGACGTTGGCGGTACCGGTACGCTTGCGAATCTCTGCCGGGATCGCCTCAAAGGTCCATTCAAGCTTACCGGTCTGGGCGTTGACTGAAAATACGGTGCCCGGAGGGGCTTCGGCATAGGCCCAGTCCTTCCCGGCCCAGCCCACCAACAGATGGTTGCCGACAACGGTTGGCGGTTGCAGGACAGAGAGCGGATACTTCGCGTTAACGGTATTCCACTGGTTCAGATCCAACACGCCGTTATTCGCAAAGCCGCTGCAAGGTTTGCCTGAATCGGCGTCCAGCGCAAAGAGCTTGCCGTCAACGGTGCCCATATAAACCATCTTCTGGCATGCCTCTCCGCTCACCGGATTTTTGGCCTGCCAGTAGGAAACGCCGCGGTTTTTCAGCACTGGCTGGGTCAGCGCCTTGCGCGACGATTTCGTGTCATAATGCCACTTCTCTTTACCCGTACCCGGATCCAGCGCAATCAGGCGATCGAATGGCGTGCCAATGTAGAGCGTATCGTTGGCGAAAATGGGCGTTGCGGACCAGACGGTAGCTGGCGTATCGCCTTTACCATCCGAGACGTCGCCGGTATGGAATTCCCAGACTTTCGTTAATTTCCCGACATTATCCGCCGTAATTTGGGTCAGGGGGCTGTATTTCTGCGCGTTAAGCTGGCCGTGGAAGCTGTCCCAGGTGGGCGTGCCGGGCACCAGCGGCGTCGCGGGCTGGCTGGCCGAGGCGACTTTCTTTCCGTCACCGCTGCCAGTTGAGGCATCGTCGGTGGTTTTTGTGGTTCCGGGTGCCTGCTGATCGGCGGCATCAATGTTAAGCGATTCCTGGGTCCCCTGAGAGGCCTCAGTGGCCTTATCCTGCGCCTGTAGCGCGAGCGGAGCGACCAGCAGCGCCAGCGCCGTCATGCTGACTTTTATGAAGGGATAATGCTTATCGTTGTGCACGGGCGGCTCCTCAGCTTCTGACGCGATGGTTGTAACGGGCGGAATGGCTGCTCAGCATAATCAGACCTATCAGGCCGACCACCATGGCTGCCGTTATGATGTACTGGTGCAGCAGCGCGGCGGCAAAACCAATACCCGCCAACACCACCAGGGTGACAATAATCAGGAAAACGCGCGCCCCGCGACGCGATGCCGCGCGTAGCATAACGGTCAGGATCGCCAGCACTACGCTGGCAATGACCACGCCCAGTGCGCCAATGGTGCCAGTGACGCCGGTAAGCGGCGTCCACCAGGCGTATAGCGCCACCGCGAAGGCTATTATCGCGGTCAGCAGCAGCAACATGCTGCCGACCCGCGAGGATTGAGAATGCAACATACCAGGAATCCCCCTCTAAAAATGCAAAATTGACCATTATTAAGGCGTTTTCGTGGATATATGCCCCTGCTGCCCGCTGCTATTAAGGCAACGCGACGTGTGGAGCGGCTGCATATTTCACTAAACGTAACTGAGTATAGAAGAGGATTTTTTTATGGGGCGTTTAATAGCAGGCATACGACGCCTTGTGCCCCTTCGCCACCATAAAGATAGCGTTATGTTACAAGACAGTTCGAAAGCTACGAGCAGGTTACGTGATTGTCTATATCCTGTTTTTTAATTTGAGGCATGACGGGATAATTCTCCGCCCAATAAAATAATTAAATAAGTCCCCCTTCAATATGATGGCGCCTTATGGTACTTAATAAAACAGGGTATTTATTCTTTAATTAACAGACTTGCAGGCAGGGAAAGTCAGTCGTTATTTGTTCGTTAATTTAACAAATCCCCTTCTTAATTAACCGCCTGTTAAAGCATCGTCAAAGAATAACGATAGTTATTGCAGGCATACACATAAGGTTTACGGTATGCGAAATCAAACCCCTCCCACCCGTGGTGTAATGGCGCAGCAACGACTACAGGCAGATAAAAACTAAATAAGTCGTCGCTCCTCTAACAACGCGGTAAATATGATGAATAAAGCCACCACTCTCTCAGCTAATATTACAACACGCTCTAACTGGCACTGGCAGGATAACATCTGGACGCTGGGCCTCTACGGTACAGCCGTCGGGGCGGGAACGCTGTTCCTGCCCGTGGAAATCGGCACCCGTGGTCCGGTTATTTTCCTGGTCATGCTCCTGCTGGGGCTGCCGTTATCCCTGATCCCCCACTTACTCCTTTGTCGTGTGTATATGCGAGAAGAGAAGAATGAAAACGGCACGTTGCCGATCTTCGGCTCCTTCTTCAGCGGACGGGGTGAAAAGCTGATCACCCTGTTCTATTGTGTGACCTTCTTCCCGGTAACCCTGGTTTACGGGGTGGCGCTGATTAATGCGCTGAGTAATTTACTGGTGGAGCATCTGCATATTACCGCCCTCAGCCGTGGGCCATTGTCGTTTATCGTGGTTGCCGCACTTTATGTGGTGCTTAGCAAGGGCCGGGACAGAGTCGTGGCCATTATGAGCGCGCTGGCGCTGCCGTTCGCGGCATCTGTACTGCTGATCGCCGTATCACTTATCCCGGGATGGCATCTGTCTAACCTGACCGATACGGCCGCTGAAATGAACGCCACGCCGCTGCCGGTAACGCTGAAAAATATCTGGCTGACGCTGCCGCTTATTACCTTCTCGTTTTGCTGTGCGCCTATGGTCTCCCCGCTGAGCTCTTACTACCGGGAGAGGAAAGCGGAGGGCGAGAAAAAGGCACTGTTCGTGATCCGCATCGCCTATTTAGCCATCTTCGCCAGTATCCTCTTTTTCGTGCTGAGCTGCGTGCTGGGGATCCCGCATGACAACTTTGTACGGGCGAAGGCGGAAAACCTGAATGTGCTGTCCGTGATGAAAGGAAACGGTGATTTCAGCCTGATTTACCACATTGCCCCGCTCATCGCTATCATCGGTATGACGAAATCCTTTCTCGGCGTAGGCCTGTCGGTCGCACAAACGTTTGGTCAGCTGGCTGCCAGCGTATCCGGCAATAAGGCCAGCGCCAGCAAGCGGCTGGCCTCTCTGGCGCTGTTCCTGCTGACCTATGGCATTGTTTATGCCAATCCGGATGTGCTCAGCCTGATTGAAATGTTCTGCGGACCACTGATCGCGGTGATCCTGTTCCATATCCCTGCGTACCTCATATACACCCGCCCCTCGCTGGCGGAGCTTCGCGGCGTGACGGTGTTTCTGGTTGTTCTGGGCGGACTGGCAACGCTGTCTGCATTGCTCTGGACAATGCTTTAGCCTGAACGCCGTTTGACTGTACCCATATACAGTAGTATTTTACGTTCAGGCTGAATCACATGCGTAATATCCATAAGGTAAACAATCATGTTTGTGGAACTGGTTTATGACAAGCGAAACGTACAGGGGCTGGAGGGAGCCAGGGAAATCATCCTGACCGAGCTGACAAAACGCGTGCACCGGATTTTTCCTGATGCCAGCGTGACGGTTAAGCCAATGCAAGCGAACGGCCTGAACAGCGACGCCAGCAAAAGCGACCGTGAAAAGCTCAACCGCATGCTCGAGGAGATGTTCGAAGAGTCGGATATGTGGTTGATACAAGAGTAACCGGGCGCAAAGCCCGGCTCTGTTTTCAACTAACAATACCCCTGTGTATCCAGGCCGCGATTTTCCAGCATCGGTTCAATCTCAGAAGCATGCCCGCGCGACTTTTTCTCCCTGCCCTATACTTTCAGTCTGACTGACTGGAGGTTTCTATGTGTGGACGTTTTGCACAAGCCCAAACCCGTGAAGAATATCTGGCTTACCTGGCCGACGAAGGCGAACGCGATATCGCATATGACCCTGAACCCATTGGCCGCTACAACGTTGCGCCCGGTACCAAAGTGCTGCTGTTAAGCGAACGTGACGAACAACTGCACCTCGATCCGGTATTCTGGGGCTACGCGCCTGGATGGTGGGACAAAGCACCACTGATTAACGCGCGTGTAGAAACCGCAGCCACCAGCAGAATGTTTAAACCTCTTTGGCAGCATGGCCGGGCGATCTGCTTTGCCGATGGGTGGTTCGAATGGAAAAAGGAAGGCGACAAGAAACAGCCGTATTTTATTCATCGGGCCGACGGGCAGCCGATATTCATGGCGGCGATCGGCAGTACGCCGTTTGAGCGCGGCGATGAAGCCGAGGGATTTCTCATAGTGACCTCTGCTGCGGATAAAGGCCTCATTGATATACACGATCGACGGCCGCTGGTTCTGTCGCCAGAAGCAGCAAGAGAATGGATGCGACAGGATGTTGGCGGGAAAAAAGCGGAAGAGATCATTGCCGACGGTACAGTACCCGCCGACGAGTTTATTTGGCATGCTGTAACTCGCGCCGTGGGGAACGTGAAGAATCAGGGGGCGGAGTTAATCGAGGTGGCTCATAAAATGGAAAAATGAGCTGCATACCCATTATGACCAGGAAGCGATGCCGCTCGGCGTTAATCCTGGAGAACCGTTCATTCCCTTTCTTCAATCCAGTTCACAAGCTCCGCAAACTGAGTTTCTGAAAATACCGCAATACCATGCTCGGAGAGTAATGACGCTGCCACTCCCATACCCGATTTACGCTGATTACTGAAAGAACCGTTGTAGATAAACTGAGTTCCGCACGTTGGACTACCATCAGTTAACAAAGCAGCAGTACATCCTGCTTCTTGTGCTGCTCGCAGAGCCAGCCAGGCTGCAAGTTGATAATGCCCGGTAACATCTGTTCCGGTGTTTTCAATTATTCTGGCTTGTCCACGCATTACGTCTTTACCCTCAGCTGACATAATCTCAGCGGGTGGTCTCGGAACAGGTAGCCCCGCAGCCAACTCAGGGCAGTGGATCACCAGGCGCTGCTCCTGTTGCCAGCGAGCAAGTTGATGAGTCATCTGCGCTTTCTCTTTCCCGTTATAACGGACTTTAAGGCCCATCAGGCAGGCACTGACCAGTATTTTATTTATCATTGTTTAATAGTATTAAGATCCAAAACGCCTACGATTTTAACACCTTAACCCTTCTCATGAATTAAAGAATTTGACGTGGCAGCGTCTTTAGCTGGTACATAGCTGACGCTATGATCGGTGCCCTGTCCCGTGGAACTTTTTGAATAATGCCGGGTGATAATACGAAGGTGGCTGTCCTGTGACACGGCGGAACATCGTTGCGAAGGATGATGCATTATCGTATCCAAGAGTCAAGGCTACTTCATTTACGGGTTTTCCCGTTATCAACAATGCCAGCGCGCTAACCACGCATGCTCGTTGGCGCCAGACAGAAAATGACATGCCCATTTGCGTAAGGAAATGGCGACGAAAGGTGCTGTCGCTCATGAACAGCGCATTTGCCCAGCGCTCTGCTGGATCATGGATTGAGGGATTGAGTAAAAACGCCTGACAAAGAGCCAGTAGGGCCGGATGTCGCGGCAGCGGAATATCGAATTCGCGAACCGGCATAGCCGCCAGCTCCAATATCATCAGATTTATCAGTGCACGGTCACGCGTGCTTTCATACAGTGGCGGTAAATCCACTGACTCAAGCAATAGCTGACGTAATAATGGCGATACGCTAATAACTTCACAACGAGGATATTTTAAGAAGGCATACACGAAATCTGGTTCTATATACAGACTGCGAGTGGTCACGCCAACAAATTTGACGGCGTGCATAGTTTCGGGTGGGATCCAAACAGCATGTTGTGGAGGAACAATCCACTCTCCATCCTGGGTTATGACATGCATTAATCCGGTCGCGCCATATAGCAGCTGCGCGCGGCGATGTTTGTGCTGTGGCAGCATAAATCCCTGCACATAGTCATTGCCTATCGCTACCACTTCACGATCTAGCTGCTCGACCTCTTCAATCTTTACGTTGCGCACACCCGTCTCCTTATGACCGATTTACAAAGGTAATTGAGCGCGGCGCGAATGGGAAGCAGGATGCTACCGGTATAAGCTGCGAAATCATTTTCAGGTCGAGGGTATGATTTTGAGTGATATCGCAATCATTGCGCTGGCAGGCTTTACTACCGGTATTACCACCGTGCTTTTTGGCTTTGGCGGCGGCTTTGTCGTAGTACCATTCGTTTATCAACTAATGCTACGGCAGACCGAACTGGCACTAAACGCCATGCATATCGCGGTTGCTACCTCTACATCGGTGATGATATTTAACGCGGGCTGGGTCACCTATCGAAACTGGCGAGCTTGCGAGCTTTCATCGCAAATGTTATTCCCGTTACTATGGTTTATAGCCATTGGGGCTATCATGGGTTCCTGTCTGGCAGGAATATTTAGTGAGAGTGTTGTTCGCGCGCTGTTCATTTTCTACATGCTGGCAACAATCAGCGATTGTTTGTTGCGTAAGGGTTTTCTCGGAGGAAGTTCTCTGCGTCGCTTGTCATTTCCTGTAGTAACGGGCGGCGGAGTGACCATTGGTATGATAGCCGCATTGCTTGGCGTGGGCGGAAGCGTAATGACGGTACCCCTGTTACGGCGCCATGGTTATGCGATGCGTGAATGCATTAGTGCTTCTAATCCGCTTTCCCTGCCCGTCGCGCTATGTGGTGCCGTGACGTATGCAGTTATTGGCTGGCAAACTATTCCTGTGAATGGATTTCTCGGTTTTATCAACCTGAAAATTTTAGGTATGTTGGTACTAACAGGCTGGGCAGGAATAGTTTTTAGCCGTCGGGTTATACCTGCTGTACCTGATATTTGGCACGCACGAATCTATGTCATGCTGCTGTTCCTGGTGTTACTGGCGATGCTATTTCAGTAACCCTCTTTTAAGCGACTAATGGCCAGTAATTATACTTGTCTCAATGTACCTTTCAGACACAAAGCGGACCAAAGCGTACAAAAAACCGGGCCTCGCGCCCGGTTCTGTTTACACACTAAAAAAGCCTTACGCACTCAATCCGCGATTCTCCAGCATCGGTTCGATCTTCGGATCGTGCCCGCGCCAGTTCCGGTAAAGTTCAGCTAGATCAGTACTATTGCCGCGCGACAAAATCGCCTCGCGGAATTTCTGCCCGTTTTCACGCGTCAGGCCGCCCTGCTCGACAAACCACTGGTAGCCATCGTCCGCCAGCATCTGCGTCCACAGGTAGGCGTAATAGCCCGCCGCATAGCCGCCGCCGAAGATATGGGCGAAATAGCTGCTGCGATAGCGCGGCGGTACGGCTGGAAGATCCAACCCCTCTTTTTTCAACGCGGCGGCTTCAAAGGCTTCCACGTCTGCAACGGGCTCCTGAATGCCGTGCCAGTTCATATCCAGCAGCGCGGCGCTCAATAGCTCCGTCATGTCATAACCCTTGTTAAACTGGGTCGCATTGAGCATTTTTTCTCGCAGCGCATCCGGCATCGGTTCGCCGGTTTGATAATGACGAGCAAAGTGCGCAAACACCTGCGGATGGCTGGCCCAGTGTTCATTGATCTGCGACGGAAATTCAACGAAATCACGCGGCGTGTTGGTGCCTGAAAGCGTGGCATAGCGCTGGCTGGCAAACAGACCATGCAGGGTATGGCCAAACTCGTGGAACAGGGTAATCACATCATCCCAGGAGATCAGCGCGGTTTGCCCGTTCGCCGGTTTTTGATAGTTGCAGACGTTATAAATCACCGGACGCGCAGCAAACTCGTAAGACTGCTCAACAAAATTCCCCATCCACGCACCGCCCGCTTTGGAATCACGCGCGAAAAAGTCGCCATAGAACAGCGCCATGCCTTCACCCGTATGGTCGAAAATCTCCCACACGCGAACATCCGGGTGATAAACCGGAATATCGAAACGCTCGACAAAACGGATACCGAACAGCTGCGTGGCGGTCCAGAATACGCCATCTTCAAGCACGGTATTGAGCGCGAAATAGGGTTTGATCTGCGACTCATCCAGCGCGTATTTCGCTGAGCGCACGCGTTCGGCATAAAACGCCCAGTCCCAGGCCTGCACCGTAAAACCGCCCTGCTCGTCGTCGATGACTTTCTGAATATCCGCCTGCTCCAGCGCAGCCCTGCCGCGCGCCGCAGGCACTATTCCGCGCATGAATTCGAGCGCGGCTTCCGGCGTTTTCGCCATTTGATCGGCAATGCTCCAGCTCGCATAGTTGTCAAAGCCGAGCAGCTGCGCCTGTCTTGCCCGTAACGCGGTAAGCCGACGGATCAGCTCGCGCGTATCGTTTTCGTCGCCTTTCTGAGTGCGTTCCCAGCCCGCGCTGAACAACTTTTTACGGGTCTCGCGCAACGCCAGCGCCGCCAGCGCGGGCTGTTGCGTGGTATTCAAAAGCGGGATCAGCCAGCGCTCCTTCAGCCCTTTTTCTGCGGCAGCGTGAGCCGCGGCAGCCATCTCCTCCGCACTGAGCCCGTCAAGCTGGCGAACATCGTCCACCACCAGCCCTCCCGCCTTATTCGCCGCGAGCAGGCGCTGGTTGAACTGGCTGGTCAGGGTGGCGGCTTCGGTATTCAGAGATTTCAGCTCGGCTTTTTCATCGGCGTTCAGACGCGCGCCCGCAAGAACAAAGTGCTGATACGTCTCCTCCGTCAGTCGGCGGGATTCGGCATCCAGCGCCTCGCGATCCTGCCAGACGGCTTCCACGCGGGCGAAAAGCGTATCGTTTAGCCAGATATCGTTCGCCAGCCCGGCCAGTTCGGTGGAGAACTGCTCGTCGAGCGCCTGAAGATCATCGTTAGTGTGTGCGGACGTCATGGCGAAGAATGCGCTGCTCACGCGCGACAGCATGGCCCCGCTTTTTTCAAGCGCCAGCACGGTGTTATCGAAGTCCGGCGCGGCGCGATGCGCGATAATCGCGTCAATGTCTGCACGCTTCAGGCGCATTGCTTCATCAAACGCCGGGCGATAATGGCTGTCGTTGATCGCATCAAAACGTGGCGCCTGATAAGGCAACAGGCTAATTTCAAAAAAAGGATTGTTGACCGACATCGTTTACTCCTGAGCACGGTATTTCTCCCCAGAGTAGGCCAGCCTGCGCCGGCCTGCAATGGCGTCATACAAATGTTGCCTTAACGACGTGCCGGAGAGCGTGCTATGTTAGTACAACACAAAAAGCGTTGAGGAACAGTGAGATGATTATTTTAGTTACCGGGGCGACAGCGGGTTTTGGTGAAAGCATCACGCGTCGCTTCGTCGCCAACGGACACAAAGTGATTGCAACGGGGCGTCGTCAGGAGCGTTTGCAGGAGCTAAAAGACGAGCTGGGTGACAGCATTCTGACCGCACAGCTGGACGTCCGCAACCGCGCCGCCATTGAAGAGATGATTGCCAACCTGCCTGCCGAATGGCGTGAAATTGACGTGCTGGTCAATAACGCTGGCCTGGCGCTGGGTATGGAGCCTGCCCACAAAGCCAGCGTGGAAGACTGGGAGAACATGATCGACACCAACAACAAAGGCCTGGTGTACATGACCCGCGCCGTGCTGCCGGGCATGGTTGAACGTAACCGTGGTCATATCATTAACATCGGTTCCACCGCCGGAAGCTGGCCTTACGCGGGCGGCAACGTCTATGGCGCGACCAAAGCCTTTGTCCGCCAGTTCAGTCTGAACCTGCGCACCGACCTGCACGGAACTGCGATCCGCGTGACCGATGTTGAGCCGGGTCTGGTAGGCGGAACCGAATTCTCCAACGTGCGTTTCAAAGGCGATGACGCGAAAGCGGATAAAACCTATGAAAACGCGAATGCGCTGACGCCGGAAGATATCACCGAAACCGTCTGGTGGGTCGCGAATTTGCCGAAGCATGTCAACATCAACACGGTTGAGATGATGCCCGTCAGCCAGACCTATGCCGGACTCAGCGTGCATCGCGGGTAATTCACCCTTCCCGGCCTGCGGGCCGGGTATGTGATGGCAGAGAAAAGAATGGTAGTATGTTCAGGTTAACTCTCTGAGAAATCACAACCCATGGCCGCTGAATCGCAACTTAATCCTACCCAGCCCGTTAATCAGCAAATATATCGCATCTTACGCCGTGATATTGTTCGCTGCCTGATCCCACCAGGAACGCCACTCTCAGAAAAAGAGGTTTCGGTACGTTTTGACGTTTCCCGTCAGCCCGTGCGCGAGGCGTTTATTAAACTCGCAGAAAACGGACTTATTCAGATCCGCCCACAGCGCGGCAGCTATGTAAATAAAATTTCGCTTTCGCAGGTACGGAATGGCTGTTTTGTTCGCCAGGCCATCGAGTGCGCCGTGGTGCGTCGCGCCGCGTCGCTCATCAACGATAACCAGTGCTACCTGCTGGAGCAAAACCTGCATCAGCAACAAATCGCCATCGACCGCAAACAGTTAAACGACTTTTTCCAGCTGGACGACGAGTTTCACCAGAAACTGGCGCAGATCGCCGAGTGCCAGCTCGCGTGGGATACCGTTGAAAACATCAAAGCGACCATCGACCGCGTGCGCTACATGAGCCTCGACCATGTTTCTCCGCCAGAGATGTTGCTGCGCCAGCATCATGATATTTTCAGCGCGCTGGAAAAACGCGACGTGGAAGCCGTAGATAAAGCGATGACGCTTCACCTTCAGGAAATTAGTGAGTCAGTTCAGTTAATTCGTCAGGAAAACCGCGAGTGGTTCAGCGAAGAATAAAACCTCGCCGCCCCCTTTCGGTTGCGGCGAAGTAATTAGCGGACCACTAATACTGGAATAGTGGCGTAGCGCAGGATAGTTTCAGCATTTGAACCCAGCAGATGGGTTGTCATGCTCGGGTTTCTTGATCCAATAACAATAACGTCATATTTCCCCTCTTTGCTGAGCTTGATGATTTCATCGCGTACGTTGCCGAAGCGAACTTCACAATCAATATTTTCCGGGGACATATCAAAGAGCCGTTTCAGCGCCTTCATCTTCTTATCAGACTCGGCGGTCATATACTCTTCGAACTTCTTAATATCGGCATTGAACCCCCGCAGTAATGAACGGCTGCTGTTAGGGAGAATGTTGACCATGGTGATCGTCGCGCCTTCCGCCTTCGCGAGGTTGACCGCATGGCGTACCGCTTTATCGCTCAAATCCATTTCAAACACGTCAACAGGCATCAAAATTTTCTTATACATAAGCCTGACTCCTTTTCCGATGAAGGGTTATTTTCTGTCTCCAGAATGACATTGTGGATATAAACAAAGCCTAAACACTTGCATCCGGAAACTATCAATTAAGGAAAATAACTGTCCGCTTTGTAAAGTGGTGTCCTGAACCGTCAACGCCTGCATGAAATAAGAAAAAAGTGTGAGCTTGATCAAAAGCAAATAATTTCGTTAAAGAGAGGCGTATTAATAGTGCCCCGTGAACGGCAGCCGTCGAATTAGCGCCGTAGCGGATAAGTACGAGAGGAGAAAATACCATGATGACATACGACCGTAACCGAAATGCAATCACCACTGGCAGCCGCGTCATGATTAGCGGCACAGGTCAGTTCGGCGTGATTAAAGCGATCCACAGCGACGGCCTTAATGCCGAGCAGGTGCGTCGTGGTAAAACGGTTGAAGTGGAAGGATGCGAAGGTAAGTTCGAACCGATTGAGCTGATTCGCCTGGGGATGCACTAAGCTGCGCCCCGACATGCCGCCGCGGACGGCGGCATGTCATAGCGTTAAAGCCGGGTGGCGTACTCAGCAACCGTGGCCTTCGCGCCTTTTTGCAGCAACGTCTGATAAGCCTGCATGACCGACGCCACAAACACCGCGTCCTTCGGCAGCTCGTTACCGAAAATAGCCTCAATGCCCAACAGCGCATTAACGCGGCTTTCGCCTTCAGCGCTACCGTTTACCGCCGCCTGAATCACCGCCAGCTGCGGGTCACTCACCTCAATCGGGTTACCCTGCTCATCCACACCGCCGACATAACGCATCCAGCCCGCCACACCGAGGGCCAGCAGCGGGAAGGGTTTCTGGTGGACCAGGTGCCAGCGCACGGAATCGAGCATCCGCTGCGGCAATTTCTGGCTACCGTCCATGGCGATTTGCCAGGTGCGGTGACGCAGGGCCGGATTGCTGTAGCGCGCGATCAACAGGTCAGCATAGTGAGCTAAATCCACCCCCTTTACTTTCAGAGTCGGCGCCTGCTCTTTCAGCATCAGCGCATGCGCGGCTGCGCGATAATGTTCATCTTCCATGCAGTCGTTAATGTGCTGATAACCGGCAAGGTAGCCGAGATAGGCCAGGAACGAGTGGCTGCCGTTAAGCATTCGCAGCTTCATCTCTTCAAACGGAATGACATCAGAAACCAGTTCCGCACCGGCCTTTTCCCACTTTGGACGTCCGGCGACGAAATTATCTTCCACCACCCACTGGCGGAACGGCTCGCAGGCGACACCTGCCGGATCGCGTACGCCGGTCAGCTGTTCGATTTTATCCAGCGTGTCAGCCGTGACGGCGGGCACAATACGGTCCACCATGGTTGACGGGAAGGTGACGTTCGCTTCAATCCAGTCGGCCAGTTCGCCGTCAACAGCGCGCGCGTAGGCGCAGGTGACATTGCGCATCACGTGGCCGTTCTCCGGCATGTTATCGCATGACATCACGCTGAATGCTGGCAGCCCCGCCGCCTTACGCCGCGCCAGCGCTTCAACCACAACGCCCGGCGCAGATTTCGGCTGATGGGGGTTTTGCAGGTCGGCAACGATTAACGGATGATCGAACATCAGTTGTCCTGTTGCCGGGGAATGGCAATACCCTTTCTCGGTGATGGTCAGGGAAACAATGGCGACCTGTGGCTCGCACAGCGCCGCCAACACGGTTTCCAGCCCGTCGACCTGCGCATGCAGCGCGTTTTTGACGACGCCGACCACGCGCGCTGTCCACGCATCGGCAGACATCTCTGCCACGGTATAAAGGTTATCCTGTGCCTTCAGATCGGCGATCTGCTGTTCGCCGCCAATCAGGTTAACTTCGCAGTAACCCCAGTCGCTGCCCTGTTCTGCGGCGAGTATATCGGTGTACACCGCCTGGTGTGCGCGGTGAAACGCGCCAAACCCTAAATGAACAATGCGTGCCTTGAGGCTGTCGCGATCGTACTGAGGACGCGTTGCCTTCGCCTGTAATAACTGGTTTTCCATGATTGAGACTCGTTAATTAATGAACGCTGTGATCCGCTGCCGCTTCCTTTTCAGAGCGGCAGCGCCTGCTGACTACACCAACTAGAATGGCAGTCGGAGTCAAAAAACGCTGCCATTAACCATACTGATACGTCGTTTTCAGATCTTGATTTACATTAACTTTTCGCCATGTGGTGTGACATCAGTAAAAAGTTGTGTGACAGGTAACACAAGATGTAAACCACTAGCGGCGTGAAGAGAGCGCGCCGTAGGCTACCGCTTCTTTATGCGGCGCTTCGGCTGCATCTTCGGCTTCACTCAGATCGCGGTCGCGCACTTCCGGCATCAGCAAAGCGGAGACCAGCCCAATCAGCGAGTACGCCACCAGCATCGCCACAATTGGCCACCAGGACCCGGTCATATTGCAGAAGATCCCCGCCAGCACCGGACCAAAGCCTACGGCCACCAGCCCTCCCGCCTCTTTCGAGATTGCCATGCGGGTAAAGCGGTTCCGCGAACCAAACATCTCTGCCATGGTGATGTTTTCCAGCGCAAACAGCCCGAGGACCGCAAAGTTATGAATAACGATGATAGAGAGCATAATCACGCCCGGCGCGTAACTCTTATCGACGATAATCGACAGCATCGGGTAAGCCAGAATAATGGCTGAAATGTTAAGGAGGATATACGGCAGACGGCGCCCCACTTTATCGGACAGCCAGCCCAGCAGCGGAATGGTGAGGAAGCCGAGAATCGAACTGATCATCAGCGCATCGGTTGGGATCGCCTTATCAAATAACAGCGTCTGCACCAGATACCCGGCAAGGAAGGTCTGGATAAGCCCAGAGTTACCGGCCTGGCCAAAGCGCAGCCCCGTCGCCAGCCAGAACGATTTGCTCTTAAACATCGCGCCTAATGAGGTATCCTGCGCCGCCGCTGGCGCAACGGTTTCGGCGTCGTTAACCTTCTCAAACACCGGGCTCTCTTTAAGGTTCATACGCAGCCAGATGGCGAAGATCATCACCACCACGCTGGCGAGGAATGGCACGCGCCAGCCCCAGGCAATAAGTTCTTCACGATCGAGGGCAAAGAACATCACGGCCCAGATCGCCGTGGCGCTCAGCGTTCCGCAGTTGGTGCCCATGGCCACCAGCGAGGAGATGATGCCGCGTTTACCCTTCGGCGCGTACTCCGCCAGCATGGTGCCCGCACCGGAGATTTCTGCCCCCGCGCCAAGCCCCTGAATAATACGCAGCGTCACCAGCAGCACCGGTGCGAAAATCCCGATCTGCGCGTAGGTCGGCAGCACGCCGATTAAGGTGGTACAGATCCCCATCATGGTGATGGTGATAAACAGCACTTTTTTACGGCCAATTCTGTCGCCCATTCTGCCGAAGATAAATGCCCCGACGATACGCGCGATGTAGCCTGCGCCGTAGGTGCCCATCGCCAGGATCAGCGCCATGGCCGCCGATTGCTCAGGGAAGAAAATTTCATGAAACACCAGCGCGGCGCCAAGGGAGTAGAGCTGGAAATCCATAAATTCCAGGGCGGTGCCCAGCCAGCCAGATACGGCGGCTTTCACCAAATCTGACGTACTTCTTTGAGGTTGTGCTTGAGTCATAATGGCTATCTCTGAAAGGTAAGATGCGTACCACTTAGAGCCTGTCTTCGCAGGCTCTTTACCGCGTGAATTATTATTGGTCGAACGTGAGCAAGACTTTGCAGCACTGCCGCTGGTCTTTTTCAAACAGTTCGATGGCGTCTGTAACGTGGTGATAGTCAAATGTATGGGTGACCAGTTTTTCAGGGTCGATCAGCCCTTTTTCCAGCCAGTCAATGACCACCGGGAATTTGTTGGCATTCAGGCGCGAAGAGAAGATCGACAGCTCTTTGCCGGTGATCCCCTGCTGCACGATCTGGCTCGGGTCGCTGGAAAATCCCATCAGCACGATGCGCGCCGCCGGAGACGCCAGCGTAATCGCTTCCTGCAAAATGGACGGATGACAGGCAGCATCGATGATTAATGTCGGCTTGATGCCTTTTTCATCCAGCGCAGTCTGTAACGACTGCTCGCCGTTGTTGAAGACCCAGTCTGCGCCGCTGCGTTGCGCCATCTCCAGCCGCTCATCAATGCGGTCTACCACGATGACCTGCTTCACCTTGTAAACGCCCTTCAGCGCCTGCACGGTGACCAGCCCCATCGGGCCTGCGCCGTAGATCAGCGCCACGTCCTGTTCGGTGGGTTTCGCCTGCCCCGTCACGTTGGCGGCAATGGTGAATGGCTCAACCATCACCGCGTGTTTGTCAGGGATCGCATCCGGAATGTGCCAGGCATTTTTCGCCGGCACGACGGCGTATTCGCTGAAACCACCGTCGCGATGGACGCCCAGCACCACCAGCGAGGTGCAAACGTTCGGTTTACCAACGGAACAGGGGTAGCAGTGCCCGCAGCTGATCACCGGATCCACCGAAACGCGCTGACCCAGTCGGGTGCCCTCCACGCCTTCGCCAACCGCGTCTATTTCGCCAAAGAATTCGTGACCGATTACCCGCGGATATTTTGCAAACGGGTTATGCCCGCGATAGATATGGCTGTCTGAACCGCAGATACCGGCGAGTTTAATTTTGACGCGGACGTCGCCTGCCCCCGGCAACGGGAGAGGACGCTCCTCAATCACTAGCGCATTCGGCTGTTGGATCACTACGCTTTTCATCATTCGCTCCTCGTTTACCAGTTCCAGAGAGTGCCGTCTTCCAGACGGGCCACCGGCAGATAAGCCGGATCGTACGGGTATTTCGCTGCCAGCTTCTCATCAAACTCAATGCCCAGCCCTGGCTTGTCGCCCGGGTGCATATAGCCGTTATCGAAGCGCCAGCTGTGCGTGAACACTTCCAGCATCTGCTCTGAATAACCCATATACTCCTGCACACCAAAGTTCGGTACCCACAGGTCAAAATGCAGCGCCGCGGCGTGGCAAATCGGCGACAGATCCGACGGGCCGTGTGAGCCGGTACGCACCTGGTAGAGTGAGGCAAAGTCCGCAATGCGACGCATCCCGGTGATGCCGCCCGCATGGGTTATGGTGGCGCGGATATAGTCAATGAGCTGCTCTTCAATCAGCTGCTTGCAGTCCCAGATGCTGTTGAACACTTCCCCCACCGCAATTGGCGTGACGGTGTGCTGGCGGATCAGGCGGAAACACTCCTGGTTTTCAGCGGGAGTCGGATCTTCCATCCAGAACAGGCGGTACTCTTCAATACTTTTGCCGAACCGCGCCGCTTCGATGGGCGTCAGACGGTGGTGCATGTCGTGAAGGAGATGTTCACTGAAACCGAACTGGCTGCGCACTGCGTCGAACAGTTTGGGCGTGAAGTCGAGGTATTTCTCGGTGGACCACAGCTGCTCTTCCGGCCAGGCGCCCTTTGTCGCAGGCTCATACGCCAGCCCTTTGCCTTTAGCCATGCCGTAGGTGGTTTTCATTCCCGGCACGCCGCACTGCACGCGAATTGCCTTGAAGCCCATCTCTTTATGACGGGCATAATCTTCCAGCACGTCGTCAATGGTGTGCCCGGTGGTGTGACAATAAACCATCACCCCTTCCCGGGAAGCCCCGCCCAGAAGCTGATAGAGCGGCATGTTCGCGGCTTTCGCCTTAATGTCCCATAGCGCCATATCCACGGCAGAAATCGCTGACATGGTGACCGGACCACGACGCCAGTAAGCGCCTTTATAGAAGAACTGCCAGATATCTTCGATGCGGTGCGCATCGCGGCCAATCAGCTGAGGGCACAGGTGCTCTTTCAGGTAAGAGGCAACGGAAAGTTCGCGTCCGTTCAGCGTGGCATCACCCAGGCCGACAATGCCCTCATCGGTCGTAATTTTAAGGGTGACAAAGTTACGCCCCGGGCAGGTGACAAATACTTCAGCCCCGACAATCTTCATAATCCATTTCCTTACATCGCTCGTTGTGATGCAGGAAATTTACGCAACTACACTACTACCATACAAGTATAATGATCGTAAAATCAGCGGACGATCACACTATAAGGACGCTTATGCGCGTCCCCAACCGGCCACGATGATCAACATGCCGCACAGGGCAATCAGCGCGCCTGCCCAGTCATACAGGCTTAGCCGGACGCCATCGACAACGCGCAGCCACAGCAGCGCGGTACAGACGTACACTCCGCCGTAGGCCGCATATACCCTCCCGCTGGCGGCCGGATGCAGGGTGAGCAGCCAGACAAAAAGGGCCAGGGACACACCCGCCGGGATCAGCAGCAGCGCGGAAGCGCCCCGCTTTAGCCAGAGCCACGGCAAAAAGCATCCGATGATTTCGCACAGCGCGGTCGCGAAAAAAAGCAGCGTCGTTTTGAACATTTTTCTCGTTTCGTGAGGATTGATTTAGACATCATACGCGATAATGTTCACATCGTTCCCATACCTGCCGCGCGGGTATGACACCCTTTCGGATTGGTGTAGAATCCAACGGGGTAATCCGATTGTCTGCACCCGTTTAAAGGAAACGCTATGACTACATTAAGCAAACGCCTTTGTCTGACAGCCGCACTGGCACTGTCCTCGTTCGCCTTCGCCGCAACGGCATCAGCCGAAACCAGCAAACTCATCATTGAGTCTGGTGACAGCGCGCAAAGCCGCCAGAATGCTGCCATGGACAAAGAACAATGGAATGACACCCGCAGCCTGCGTCAGAAAGTGAATAAGCGCGTGGAGAAAGAGTGGGATAAAGAAGACGTCGCGTTTGATGCCCGCGACAAATGCCAGCAAAGTGCCAACGTCAACGCTTACTGGGAGCCTAACACCCTGCGCTGTCTCGATCGTCGCACTGGCCGCACGGTAGCACCGTAATGTCGACGCCGTGTGACGTTAAGCTCCGTCCGCTGGAGCGCGAAGATTTACGCTTTGTTCACCAGCTCGACAACAATGCCAGCGTGATGCGCTACTGGTTTGAAGAGCCTTATGAGGCGTTTGTCGAGCTGTCCGATCTCTACGATAAGCATATCCACGATCAGAGTGAACGCCGGTTTGTGGTGGAGTGCGAAGGTGAAAAAGCCGGGCTGGTTGAACTGGTTGAGATCAACCACGTTCACCGTCGGGCGGAATTTCAGATCATTATTTCACCGGAGCACCAGGGGAAAGGTCTTGCGTCGCGAGCGGCAAAGCTGGCGATGGATTACGGGTTTAACGTCCTGAATCTCTACAAGCTTTACCTTATCGTCGACAAAGAGAACGAAAAAGCGATTCATATCTACCGTAAGCTGGGCTTTATGGTGGAAGGTGAACTGATCCATGAGTTCTTTATTAACGGCGAATACCGTAACACCATACGCATGTGCATTTTCCAGCATCAGCATCTGGCCGGGCATAAGTCCTCCTCCGCCAGCCTGCTTAAACCCACCGCGCAGTAACCTGCGCGGTTTTATTCTCAATAATATTCAATGCTGTTTTTGATGGTGTACTTGCGCTCAACGGCAGGTTTGACGCTGTCATCTGTTATCACCAGCTCACAGTTCACCGGGTTGTTGTGGCGATCGTAATCACAGCTCTGCTTTACATTGCCCATCGGTTTATCGTTTAACAGGCTTACCGCCGTATAATCCATGCGCTTGCGCAGATCTTTCGAAGGCACCGACTTGACCGATAAACGCTGGTCGCCGGAAACCGTAGTTTTACCCAGCGGGTAGCCGTCGGCGTCATACTGGTACTTCACTTCCAACTCTTTACTGTGCGCTGCAACCACAAACCCGTTATCGTCGGTGTCCCACGTCAGGCCGGCAGACGGCAGTTCCGCCAGCTGGCATTTCCCCTGCAACTTTACCTTCTGCTGCTGGGTTTCCGCATCGACGTAGTAGTTAGCATCCAGCACCAGCGCAACGCCCGTATTCGCTTCGAGATCGTGCAGTTCAAGCGTATCGAAACACCCTTCCGTTGACATCGTGCCGGTCACACGTTTAGAGACTTCACCCTTATCGTTAAACAGCGTCTGGGTAAAATCCTTCACCGGCCCGCGCAGAGGATCAAAGTCAAACTCGTTCGAAAAGCTCGCCATCTCTGGCGTAAATGACAGCGGCGCGGTGTTGTTGTCGCATCCCACCAGTACCGTTGCCAGTAGCGTTATCGCTGCGTATTTGTTCACATCATTTACCGTTCAGAGAGAGATACAATCATATTAGCAAATACAGCAACTTACATAACAGCACTTCATTTGACTCTTCGCGCTTTATAAATCCGTCGTTTGCATTGACGAGACCTGCCAAAGTGGCTACTTTGGGCGCGGAAGATTCCACACTATTATAAAATTAGATTCTTAAATTTTCGGGTTAACATCATGATTTACGACTGTTTTTTATACTATGACGAAGATATATTGCTCGACATCAGATTACATACTCTCGCTGATGTCGTTGACCGTTTTGTCATTGTAGAAGCAACACACTCTTTTACGGGCATACCGCGAGAATTGCATTTCGATATTACGAAGTTTGCCAAATTCAAAGACAAAATCATTTACGTGCCTTTTGACGCGCAGCCTATTTTAAACCGGGCGGATAATAACCAGGTTGATGCATGGGCAAATGAAGCAGCGCTTCGCAACTCCATTATGAACGGGTTAAAAGACGCGGCAGACGACGATCTGATTCTGGTGTCAGACGTTGACGAAATCTTCTCTCCCGACACGGTCAGGGCCATTAATCCGCGCGCGCTCTGCACGACTATTCATCAAAACGTATTCAACTATCAGTTTAATCTCCAGGTTCACAACACGGATGGTACGCCTAGAAAATGTACTTTGCCGCGCGCGACGTCCTATTACAACCTTAAGCATTTCTTCCACGGTGAGCCTGAATCTTTCCGAAACTGGAAGCGTGCGCGCAAAGATAAAAACTGGTCATGGTTTAAATGGAACTGGCTAAAAATCAATAATAAGATTGTGAAAGATGGCGGCTGGCATTTCTCCTGGGTAATGACCCCAGAAAGAATTTCTGAAAAAATGTCTACCATTTCTCATACCGAATACGATCTGCCGGAATTCAATAACCCGGAACATATTATGAAGGTTATCACCAACGCCGAAGATATCTGGGGACGAGACCGAAAACTGGTCAGGCAAGAGGTATCAAAACGCACCCTGCCTTCTTATCTGGTAGACAATCAGCACCATTATTCGCAATTTATTTTATGACGCAGGCAGGGCTCCAGGACAATTCAGAAAGACAGACCCAAAAACAAAAGCTTACCCTAGCCTGCTATGCTTACAGTCTACACAGTGAAAAGGAGCTACAGATGAAACGGTTACCCTGGATTACCGCCCTGCTGTTAATGAGTGCTTCACCCGCTCTTCTTGCGGCCCCGGATTCCTGCGAGCGCGTGAAAAGCGACATTCAGCAGAAGATTATCAACAACGGCGTACCGGAGTCTGGCTTTACCCTGAACATCGTCCCGAACGATCAGGCCGATCAGCCGGATGCGCAGGTCGTTGGGCATTGTGCCAACGATACTTTCAAAATTTTGTACACCCGCACCAGTAGCGGCAACTACCCGGTGAGCGGCGCAGGTACGCAGGAGAATGCGCCCGCTGAGCCGCAATGATTTTCCCACTCAATTCCCCTGATTTGACGAGGATTAATATTTAATACCTCTAAATAAGTAACACTCCCCCCATCATTAGCCCGGTTGTAGTCACGGGTGAAAATAATTATTAACAATGATGGGGTGAGTCATGTCCGAAGTTGAACATCACGGCGGGATAAGCCGTCGAACTCTGGTTAAATCTACTGCCATAGGATCTCTGGCGCTTGCCGCCGGTGGGATCGCATTACCTTTTGGTCTGAAAAGCGCCGCCGCCGCTGTGCAGTCCGCTATTCAGCCCGCAGAAGACAAAGTCGTCTGGGGCGCCTGCTCGGTAAACTGCGGTAGCCGTTGCGCGCTGCGTCTGCACGTTCGCGATGACGAAGTCTATTGGGTTGAAACGGATAATACCGGCGAGGATGTTTACGGCAACCATCAGGTTCGCGCCTGCCTGCGAGGCCGTTCAATTCGCCGTCGCATCAATCACCCAGACCGTCTGAACTATCCGATGAAACGCGTGGGCAAACGCGGAGAAGGCAAGTTTGAGCGTATCACCTGGGAAGAAGCGCTGGACACCATCGCCGCGAGTCTGAAAAGCGTGGTCGAAAAATACGGCAACGAAGCGGTCTACATTAACTACTCCTCCGGAATTGTAGGCGGCAACATCACCCGTTCCTCCCCTTACGCCTCGCTGGTCGCGCGCCTGATGAACTGCTACGGCGGCTTCCTCAGCCACTACGGCACCTACAGCACCGCGCAGATCGCCTGCGCAATGCCCTACACCTACGGCAGCAACGACGGCAACAGCACATCGGATATCGAAAACACCAAACTGGTGGTGATGTTCGGCAATAATCCGGCGGAAACGCGCATGAGCGGCGGCGGGATCACATACTACCTTGAGCAGGCGCGCGAACGGTCAAACGCGCGGATGATCGTTATCGATCCGCGTTATACCGACACTGCCGCAGGGCGTGAAGACGAGTGGATCCCGATTCGTCCGGGCACCGATGCCGCGCTGGTGGCAGGTATTGCGTGGGTGCTGATTAATGAAAATCTGGTCGATCAACCTTTCCTCGATAAATACTGCGTGGGTTATGACGTAAAAACCCTGCCGGAAGGCGCACCGGCTAATGGTCATTACAAAGCCTATATTCTCGGCCAGGGTGATGACAAAACCGCGAAAACTCCGGAGTGGGCGTCTCGCATAACGGGCATCCCTGCCGATCGCATCATTAAGCTGGCCCGTGAAATCGGTTCGGCGAAACCGGCCTACATTTGCCAGGGCTGGGGCCCGCAGCGTCAGGCAAACGGGGAGCAAACGTCCCGCGCCATCGCCATGCTGCCGATCCTGACCGGCAACGTCGGCATTAACGGCGGTAACAGCGGCGCACGCGAATCGACCTACACCATCACCATCGAACGCATGCCGCTGCCGGAAAATCCGGTGAAAACGCAAATCTCCTGCTTCAGCTGGACGGATGCCATCGTGCGTGGACCGGAGATGACCGCCCTGCGCGACGGCGTACGCGGCAAAGATAAGCTCGATGCGCCGATCAAGTTCATCTGGAACTACGCGGGTAATACCATCATCAACCAGCACTCCGATATCAACAAAACTCACGACATTTTGCAGGATGAGAGCAAATGCGAAACGATCGTCGTCATTGATAACTTCATGACCTCGTCTGCGAAGTATGCCGATATTGTTCTGCCGGATCTGATGACCGTCGAGCAGGAAGATATCATCCCCAACGATTACGCCGGCAACATGGGATACCTGATTTTCCTCCAGCCGGTTACCGCCCCGAAGTTCGAGCGCAAGCCCATTTACTGGATCATGAGCGAAGTGGCGAAACGCCTCGGACCGGATATCCATCAGAAATTCACCGAAGGCCGTACGCAGGAGCAGTGGCTGCGCTACCTGTACGCCAAAATGGTCGCCAAAGATCCGCTGCTGCCGTCCTACGACGCGCTGAAAAAAATGGGTATTTATAAGCGCAAAGATCCAAATGGACATTTTGTGGCCTATAAAAAATTCCGTGACGATCCGGATGCCAATCCGCTGAAAACCCCGTCGGGCAAAATCGAGATCTACTCCAGCAAGCTGGCGGATATTGCGGCAACCTGGGAACTGCAAAAAGACGAAACCATCACCCCGCTGCCGGTCTATACCTCAACCTTTGAAGGCTGGGACGCGCCCGAGCGCAGCAAATTCCCGCTGCAACTGTTCGGTTTCCACTTTAAAGCCCGTACCCACTCCAGTTACGGCAACGTAGATGTGCTCCAGACCGCCTGTCGCCAGGAGGTGTGGCTTAACCCTGTGGATGCAGAGCAACGAGGTATCAAAAATGGGGATATGGTGCGCGTCTTCAACGACCGCGGCGAAGTGCCCATTGCTGCGAAAGTCACCCCGCGCATCATGCCCGGCGTAAGCGCGATGGGCCAGGGCGCCTGGCATGACGCCAACATGAACGGCGATCGTGTCGATCACGGCTCCTGCATCAATACCCTGACCACGCACCGCCCGTCACCGCTGGCGAAAGGCAACCCGCAGCACACGAACCTGGTGCAGATCGAGAAGGCATAAGGATTAACCGATGACAATCCAGTATGGATTTTTTATTGATTCCAGCCGCTGCACCGGGTGCAAAACCTGCGAGCTGGCCTGCAAGGATTACAAAGACCTGACCCCGGACGTTAGCTTCCGTCGTATTTATGAATATGCGGGCGGCGACTGGCAGGAGGATAACGGCGTCTGGCATCAGAATGTCTTCGCCTATTACCTGTCGATTGCCTGCAACCACTG
>NZ_JBMKIC010000044.1:0-28982 GCF_049238665.1 Enterobacter cloacae complex sp. IR5450 | reverse complement strand
CCAATCGCGATGGACGACGGTCTGCGTTTCGCAATCCGTGAAGGCGGCCGTACCGTTGGCGCGGGCGTTGTTGCTAAAGTTCTCGGCTAATCGCTGATAACATTTGACGCAATGCGCAATAAAAGGGCATCATTTGATGCCCTTTTTGCACGCTTTCACATCAGAACCTGGCTCATCAGTGATTAATTTTGTCATAATCATTGCTGAGACAGGCTCTGCGGAGAGCGTATAATACGAAAAGCGAATAGCATTTCGATTGGTTTGCCTCGCACTCGCGGGGTGAAAATGTTTGTAGAATACTTCTGACAGGTTGGTTTATGAGTGCGAATACCGAAGCTCAAGGGAGCGGGCGCGGCCTGGAAGCGATGAAATGGGTAGTTGTAGCCGTGCTGCTGATTGTGGCGATTGTCGGCAACTATCTTTATCGTGACATGATGCTGCCGCTACGCGCGCTTGCAGTGGTAATTCTGATTGCTGCGGCGGGTGGTGTCGCGCTGTTGACGACGAAAGGCAAAGCGACCGTTGCGTTTGCCCGCGAAGCGCGTACCGAAGTCCGCAAGGTCATTTGGCCGACTCGCCAGGAAACATTGCACACCACGCTGATTGTAGCGGCGGTAACCGCTGTAATGTCACTGATCCTGTGGGGACTGGATGGTATTCTGGTTCGCCTGGTATCCTTTATCACTGGCCTGAGGTTCTGAGATGTCTGAAGCCCCTAAAAAGCGCTGGTACGTCGTTCAGGCGTTTTCCGGTTTTGAAGGCCGCGTAGCTACGTCGCTGCGTGAGCATATCAAATTACACAATATGGAAGAGTTATTTGGCGAAGTTATGGTTCCGACCGAAGAAGTGGTTGAGATCCGTGGCGGCCAACGTCGCAAAAGCGAACGTAAATTCTTCCCGGGTTACGTGCTGGTTCAGATGGTGATGAACGACGCGAGCTGGCACCTGGTGCGCAGCGTACCACGCGTGATGGGCTTTATCGGCGGCACATCTGACCGTCCGGCGCCAATCAGCGACAAAGAAGTTGATGCGATTATGAACCGCCTCCAGCAGGTGGGTGACAAACCGCGTCCGAAAACGCTGTTTGAACCGGGTGAGATGGTTCGTGTTAACGACGGTCCGTTTGCTGACTTTAATGGCGTCGTCGAAGAAGTGGACTACGAGAAGTCCCGCCTGAAAGTTTCCGTTTCTATCTTTGGTCGTGCGACCCCGGTAGAGCTGGATTTTGCTCAGGTAGAAAAAGCCTAAGCAGCGATCAAAAAAGCGACGATTTAATCGTTGCACAGGGCGCGAGATTGGAATACAATTTCGCGCCTTTTGTTTTTATGGGTTCCGACCCGTAAAACGAATTTTATTCACGGGGAGCCTCTCCGAGGCGTTATTACCCAATCAGAGGATTTTAGAATGGCTAAGAAAGTACAAGCCTACGTCAAGCTGCAGGTTGCAGCAGGTATGGCGAACCCAAGTCCACCAGTTGGTCCAGCTCTGGGTCAGCAGGGTGTGAACATCATGGAATTCTGTAAAGCGTTCAACGCCAAAACTGAATCCATGGAGAAAGGTCTGCCAATCCCAGTTGTAATCACTGTTTACGCTGACCGTTCTTTCACTTTCGTTACCAAAACCCCTCCAGCAGCAGTTCTGCTGAAGAAAGCAGCGGGCATCAAGTCTGGTTCCGGTAAGCCGAACAAAGACAAAGTGGGTAAAATTTCCCGCGCTCAGTTGCAGGAAATCGCGCAGACCAAAGCTGCCGACATGACTGGTTCCGACATTGAAGCGATGACTCGCTCCATCGAAGGTACTGCACGTTCCATGGGCCTGGTAGTGGAGGACTAAGAAATGGCTAAACTGACCAAGCGCATGTCCGTGATCCGTGACAAAGTTGATGCGACCAAACAGTACGACATCAACGAAGCTATCGCTCTGCTGAAAGAACTGGCTACCGCTAAGTTCGTTGAAAGCGTTGACGTTGCCGTTAACCTGGGCATCGACGCTCGTAAATCCGATCAGAACGTTCGTGGCGCAACTGTACTGCCACACGGTACTGGCCGTTCCGTACGCGTAGCTGTATTTGCTCAGGGTGCAAACGCTGAAGCTGCTAAAGCTGCCGGCGCTGAACTGGTAGGTATGGAAGATCTGGCTGATCAGATCAAGAAAGGCGAAATGAACTTTGACGTTGTTATTGCTTCTCCAGATGCAATGCGCGTTGTTGGCCAGCTGGGCCAGGTTCTGGGTCCACGCGGCCTGATGCCAAACCCGAAAGTGGGTACTGTAACTCCTAACGTTGCTGAAGCAGTTAAGAACGCTAAAGCAGGTCAGGTTCGTTACCGTAACGACAAAAACGGCATCATCCACACCACCATCGGTAAAGTGGACTTTGACGCTGACAAACTGAAAGAAAACCTGGAAGCTCTGCTGGTTGCGCTGAAAAAAGCAAAACCAACTCAGGCGAAAGGCGTGTACATCAAGAAAGTTAGCATCTCCACCACCATGGGTGCAGGTGTTGCAGTTGACCAGGCTGGCCTGAGCGCTGCTGCAAACTAATGCCTTTACGTGGGCGGTGATTTTGTCTACAATCTTACCCCCACGTTTGCTAACAAAAGTTAGCGGCTAAAAGAATTGTTCGTTGGAGCCTGGCCTATCCAGGCCTCCGTCGAAGACCGCAGGTGTTTCGCAAGAAACTTAATCCCCTGCGTAGACGGTGACAGAACGCTAAGATTATTTTAAATACTCTGGCTTGTTTCTGCTCACCGTATTAAGACGCTCTTCCCGTTGGGTCGAGTGAAGTGAGTTCCGGAACATGAGTTCCGGCAAACATCCAGGAGCAAAGCTAATGGCTTTAAATCTTCAAGACAAACAAGCGATTGTTGCTGAAGTCAGCGAAGTAGCCAAAGGCGCGCTGTCTGCAGTAGTTGCGGATTCCCGTGGCGTTACTGTAGACAAAATGACTGAACTGCGTAAAGCAGGTCGTGAAGCTGGCGTATACATGCGTGTTGTTCGTAACACCCTGCTGCGTCGCGTAGTTGAAGGTACTCAGTTCGAGTGCCTGAAAGACACGTTTGTTGGTCCGACCCTGATTGCATACTCTATGGAACACCCGGGCGCTGCTGCTCGTCTGTTCAAAGAGTTCGCGAAAGCGAATGCAAAATTTGAGGTCAAAGCTGCAGCCTTTGAAGGTGAGTTGATCCCGGCATCGCAAATCGATCGCCTGGCAACCCTGCCGACCTACGAAGAAGCAATTGCACGCCTGATGGCAACCATGAAAGAAGCTGCGGCTGGCAAACTGGTTCGCACTCTGGCTGCTGTACGCGATGCGAAAGAAGCTGCTTAATCGCAGTTATCTTTATAAAGCATTTGCTTACGTATAAACTTATTCTGATTTTCAGGAACAATTTAAATGTCTATCACTAAAGATCAAATCATTGAAGCAGTAGCAGCTATGTCCGTAATGGACGTTGTAGAGCTGGTTTCTGCAATGGAAGAAAAATTCGGTGTTTCTGCTGCTGCTGCTGTAGCTGTAGCTGCGGGCCCGGCTGAAGCTGCTGAAGAAAAAACTGAATTCGACGTAATTCTGAAAGCTGCTGGCGCGAACAAAGTTGCTGTAATCAAAGCAGTACGTGGCGCAACTGGCCTGGGTCTGAAAGAAGCTAAAGACCTGGTAGAATCTGCTCCAGCTGCGCTGAAAGAAGGCGTGAGCAAAGACGACGCAGAAGCACTGAAAAAATCTCTGGAAGAAGCTGGCGCTGAAGTTGAAGTTAAATAAGCCAACTTTTCTGGTTGCAGCCTAAGCAATTGGGCTGATGGCTGGTGACTTTTTAGTCACCAGCCTTTTTGCGCTGTAAGGCATCAGCAGCATTTCACACTGTTTGACTGCTGGTTGTCCTGACAATGCTTGTTTCTATCGACGACTTAATATACTGCGACAGGGTGCTCGCTCTGTGTAAATCGCAATGAAATGGTTTAAGCGTGATAGCAACAGGTATTGCGGAAAGTATTCAATTTTCCGGTCCACAAAATGGTGTTGCACAAACTGTCCCTTCGTCGGACAGATGGGTCGACTTGTCAGCGAGCTGAGGAACCCTATGGTTTACTCCTATACCGAGAAAAAACGTATTCGTAAGGATTTTGGTAAACGTCCACAAGTTCTGGACATTCCATATCTCCTTTCTATCCAGCTTGACTCGTTCCAGAAGTTTATCGAGCAAGATCCTGAAGGGCAGTACGGCCTGGAAGCAGCCTTCCGTTCCGTGTTCCCGATTCAGAGCTACAGCGGTAATTCCGAGCTGCAGTACGTCAGCTACCGCCTTGGCGAACCGGTGTTTGACGTTCAGGAATGTCAGATCCGTGGCGTGACCTATTCCGCACCGCTGCGCGTAAAACTGCGTCTGGTGATCTACGAGCGCGAAGCGCCGGAAGGCACCGTAAAAGACATTAAAGAACAAGAAGTCTACATGGGTGAAATTCCACTCATGACGGACAACGGTACTTTCGTTATCAACGGTACTGAGCGTGTTATCGTTTCCCAGCTGCACCGTAGCCCGGGCGTCTTCTTCGACAGCGATAAAGGTAAAACGCACTCTTCCGGTAAAGTACTGTATAACGCACGCATCATTCCTTACCGTGGTTCATGGCTGGACTTCGAATTCGATCCAAAAGACAACCTGTTTGTCCGTATCGACCGTCGTCGTAAGCTGCCTGCAACCATCATTCTGCGTGCACTGAACTATACCACTGAGCAGATCCTGGACCTGTTCTTTGAGAAAGTGATCTTTGAAATCCGCGACAACAAGTTGCAGATGGAGTTGGTGCCGGAACGTCTGCGTGGTGAGACCGCGTCGTTCGACATCGAAGCCGACGGCAAAGTGTATGTGGAAAAAGGTCGCCGTATCACCGCGCGCCACATCCGCCAGCTGGAAAAAGATGATATCAAACACATCGAAGTTCCGGTTGAATACATTGCAGGAAAAGTAGCCGCAAAAGATTACGTTGATGAATCAACTGGCGAGCTGATCTGCCCGGCGAACATGGAGCTGAGCCTGGATCTGCTGGCTAAGCTGAGCCAGGCTGGCCACAAACGTATCGAAACGCTGTTCACCAACGATCTGGACCACGGTCCGTACATCTCTGAGACTGTACGCGTCGACCCAACCAACGATCGTCTGAGCGCGCTGGTCGAAATCTACCGCATGATGCGTCCTGGTGAGCCACCAACTCGCGAAGCGGCTGAAAGCCTGTTCGAGAACCTGTTCTTCTCCGAAGACCGCTACGATCTGTCCGCGGTTGGTCGTATGAAGTTCAACCGTTCTCTGCTGCGCGACGAAATCGAAGGTTCCGGTATCCTGAGCAAAGACGACATCATTGAAGTGATGAAGAAGCTCATCGATATCCGTAACGGTAAAGGCGAAGTGGACGATATCGACCACCTCGGCAACCGTCGTATCCGTTCCGTAGGCGAAATGGCGGAAAACCAGTTCCGCGTTGGCCTGGTACGTGTAGAGCGTGCGGTGAAAGAGCGTCTGTCTCTGGGCGATCTGGATACCCTGATGCCTCAGGATATGATCAACGCCAAGCCGATTTCTGCGGCAGTGAAAGAGTTCTTCGGTTCCAGCCAGCTGTCTCAGTTCATGGACCAGAACAACCCGCTGTCTGAGATCACGCACAAACGTCGTATCTCCGCACTCGGCCCAGGCGGTCTGACCCGTGAGCGTGCAGGCTTCGAAGTTCGAGACGTACACCCGACCCACTACGGTCGCGTATGTCCAATCGAAACGCCTGAAGGTCCAAACATCGGTCTGATCAACTCCCTGTCCGTGTACGCACAGACGAACGAATACGGTTTCCTCGAGACCCCGTATCGTAAAGTGACCGACGGTGTTGTTACTGACGAAATTCATTACCTGTCTGCTATCGAAGAAGGCAACTACGTTATCGCTCAGGCGAACTCCAACCTGGATGACGAAGGCCACTTTGTAGAAGATCTGGTTACCTGCCGTAGCAAAGGCGAATCCAGCTTGTTCAGCCGCGACCAGGTTGACTACATGGACGTATCCACTCAGCAGGTGGTATCCGTCGGTGCGTCCCTGATCCCGTTCCTGGAACACGATGACGCCAACCGTGCATTGATGGGTGCGAACATGCAACGTCAGGCCGTTCCAACTCTGCGTGCTGACAAGCCGCTGGTTGGTACCGGTATGGAACGTGCTGTTGCCGTTGACTCCGGTGTTACAGCAGTTGCTAAGCGTGGCGGTACCGTTCAGTACGTTGACGCATCCCGTATCGTTATCAAAGTTAACGAAGACGAGATGTATCCGGGCGAAGCGGGTATCGACATCTACAACCTGACCAAATACACCCGCTCTAACCAGAACACCTGTATCAACCAGATGCCATGTGTGTCTCTGGGTGAGCCAGTTGAGCGCGGCGACGTGCTGGCAGATGGTCCGTCCACCGACCTCGGTGAACTGGCGCTCGGTCAGAACATGCGCGTAGCGTTCATGCCGTGGAACGGTTACAACTTCGAAGACTCCATCCTCGTCTCAGAGCGTGTGGTTCAGGAAGATCGTTTCACCACCATCCACATTCAGGAACTGGCATGTGTGTCCCGTGACACCAAGCTGGGGCCAGAAGAGATCACTGCCGACATCCCTAACGTGGGTGAAGCTGCGCTCTCCAAACTGGATGAATCCGGTATTGTTTACATCGGTGCGGAAGTCACCGGCGGTGATATTCTGGTAGGTAAGGTGACGCCGAAAGGTGAAACCCAGCTGACGCCAGAAGAGAAACTGCTGCGTGCTATCTTCGGTGAGAAAGCGTCTGACGTTAAAGACTCTTCTCTGCGCGTACCAAACGGTGTTTCCGGTACGGTTATCGACGTTCAGGTCTTCACTCGTGATGGCGTTGAGAAAGATAAGCGTGCGCTGGAAATCGAAGAGATGCAGCTCAAACAAGCTAAGAAAGACCTGTCTGAAGAACTGCAAATCCTCGAAGCAGGTCTGTTCAGCCGTATCTATGCGGTGCTGGTTGCCGGTGGCGTTGAAGCTGAGAAGCTCGACAAACTGCCACGCGATCGCTGGCTGGAACTGGGCCTGACCGACGAAGAGAAACAGAATCAGCTGGAACAACTGGCTGAGCAGTATGACGAACTGAAACACGAGTTCGAGAAAAAACTCGAAGCGAAACGCCGTAAAATCACTCAGGGCGACGATCTGGCACCTGGCGTGCTGAAGATTGTTAAGGTGTATCTGGCTGTTAAACGTCAGATCCAGCCTGGTGATAAGATGGCAGGTCGTCACGGTAACAAGGGTGTTATCTCTAAGATCAACCCGATCGAAGATATGCCGCACGATGCTAACGGTACGCCGGTAGATATCGTACTGAACCCACTGGGCGTACCGTCTCGTATGAACATCGGTCAGATTCTGGAAACCCACCTGGGTATGGCTGCGAAAGGTATCGGCGATAAGATCAACGCCATGCTGAAACAGCAGCAGGAAGTCGCGAAACTGCGCGAGTTCATCCAGCGTGCCTATGATCTGGGTACCGACGTTCGTCAGAAAGTCGACCTGAACACCTTCAGCGATGAAGAAGTGCTGCGTCTGGCAGAGAACCTGCGCAAAGGTATGCCAATTGCAACGCCGGTATTCGACGGTGCAAAAGAAGCTGAAATTAAAGAGCTGCTGCAACTGGGTGGTCTGCCAACGTCTGGTCAGATTACGCTGTTTGACGGCCGTACCGGTGAACAGTTCGAGCGTCCGGTAACCGTAGGTTACATGTACATGCTGAAACTGAACCACCTGGTCGACGACAAGATGCACGCTCGTTCTACCGGTTCTTACAGCCTGGTTACTCAGCAGCCGCTGGGTGGTAAGGCTCAGTTCGGTGGTCAGCGCTTCGGGGAGATGGAAGTGTGGGCGCTGGAAGCATACGGCGCAGCATACACCTTGCAGGAAATGCTCACCGTTAAGTCTGATGACGTGAACGGTCGTACTAAGATGTATAAAAACATCGTAGACGGCAACCATCAGATGGAGCCGGGCATGCCAGAATCCTTCAACGTACTGTTGAAAGAGATTCGTTCGCTGGGTATCAACATCGAACTGGAAGACGAGTAATTCTCGCTCAAACAGGTCACTGCTGTCGGGTTAACGCCCGACAGCAGAGTGTGCTAACTCCGACGGGAGCAAATCCGTGAAAGACTTATTAAAGTTTCTGAAAGCGCAAACTAAAACCGAAGAGTTTGATGCGATCAAAATTGCTCTGGCTTCGCCAGACATGATCCGTTCATGGTCTTTCGGTGAAGTTAAAAAGCCGGAAACCATTAACTACCGTACGTTCAAACCTGAGCGTGACGGCCTTTTCTGTGCGCGTATTTTCGGGCCAGTAAAAGATTACGAGTGCCTGTGCGGTAAGTACAAGCGCCTGAAACACCGTGGTGTGATCTGTGAGAAGTGTGGCGTTGAAGTGACCCAGACCAAAGTACGCCGTGAGCGTATGGGCCACATCGAGCTGGCGTCTCCAACCGCTCACATCTGGTTCCTGAAATCTCTGCCGTCCCGTATCGGCCTGCTGCTGGATATGCCGCTGCGCGATATCGAACGTGTTCTGTACTTCGAATCTTATGTGGTTATCGAAGGCGGGATGACCAATCTGGAACGTAACCAGATCCTGACCGAAGAACAGTATCTGGACGCGCTGGAAGAGTTCGGTGACGAATTCGACGCGAAGATGGGTGCGGAAGCTATCCAGGCCCTGCTGAAGAGCATGGATCTGGAGCAAGAGTGTGAAACTCTGCGCGAAGAGCTGAACGAAACCAACTCCGAAACCAAGCGTAAAAAGCTGACCAAGCGTATCAAACTGCTGGAAGCGTTCGTTCAGTCTGGTAACAAACCAGAGTGGATGATTCTGACCGTTCTGCCGGTTCTGCCGCCAGATCTGCGTCCGCTGGTTCCGCTGGATGGTGGTCGTTTCGCAACGTCAGATCTGAACGATCTGTATCGTCGCGTGATCAACCGTAACAACCGTCTGAAACGTCTGCTGGATCTGGCTGCGCCGGACATCATCGTACGCAACGAAAAACGTATGCTGCAGGAAGCGGTAGATGCCCTGCTGGATAACGGTCGTCGCGGTCGTGCGATCACCGGTTCTAACAAACGTCCTCTGAAATCTTTGGCCGACATGATCAAAGGTAAGCAGGGTCGTTTCCGTCAGAACCTGCTCGGTAAGCGTGTTGACTACTCCGGTCGTTCTGTAATCACCGTAGGTCCATACCTGCGTCTGCATCAGTGCGGTCTGCCGAAGAAAATGGCACTGGAGCTGTTCAAACCGTTCATCTACGGCAAGCTGGAGCTGCGTGGCCTGGCCACCACCATCAAAGCCGCGAAGAAAATGGTTGAGCGTGAAGAAGCTGTCGTTTGGGATATCCTGGACGAAGTGATCCGCGAACACCCGGTACTGCTGAACCGTGCACCAACTCTGCACCGTCTGGGTATCCAGGCCTTTGAGCCGGTACTGATCGAAGGTAAAGCTATCCAGCTGCACCCGCTGGTTTGTGCGGCCTATAACGCCGACTTCGATGGTGACCAGATGGCTGTTCACGTACCGCTGACGCTGGAAGCCCAGCTCGAAGCGCGTGCGCTGATGATGTCTACCAACAACATCCTGTCTCCAGCGAACGGTGAACCTATCATCGTTCCTTCTCAGGACGTTGTACTGGGTCTGTACTACATGACCCGTGACTGTGTTAACGCCAAAGGCGAAGGCATGGTGCTGACTGGCCCTAAAGAAGCTGAGCGTATTTATCGCGCTGGCCTGGCCTCTCTGCATGCGCGCGTTAAAGTGCGTATCACCGAATACGAAAAAGATGAAAACGGCGAATTCGTTGCGCACACCAGCCTGAAAGACACGACCGTTGGCCGTGCCATTCTGTGGATGATCGTACCGAAAGGTCTGCCTTTCTCCATCGTCAACCAGGCGCTGGGCAAGAAAGCGATCTCCAAAATGCTGAACACCTGTTACCGCATTCTGGGTCTGAAGCCGACCGTTATCTTCGCTGACCAGACAATGTACACCGGCTTTGCTTATGCAGCGCGTTCAGGTGCATCTGTTGGTATCGATGACATGGTCATCCCAGAGAAGAAACACGAGATCATCTCTGAAGCGGAAGCTGAAGTTGCTGAAATCCAGGAGCAGTTCCAGTCTGGTCTGGTAACCGCAGGCGAACGTTACAACAAAGTTATCGATATCTGGGCTGCGGCGAACGATCGTGTATCCAAAGCGATGATGGATAACCTGCAAACCGAAACCGTGATTAACCGTGACGGCGTAGAAGAGCAGCAGGTCTCCTTCAACAGCATCTACATGATGGCCGACTCCGGTGCGCGTGGTTCTGCGGCACAGATTCGTCAGCTGGCAGGTATGCGTGGTCTGATGGCGAAGCCAGATGGCTCCATCATCGAAACGCCAATCACCGCGAACTTCCGTGAAGGTCTGAACGTACTCCAGTACTTCATCTCCACGCACGGTGCGCGTAAAGGTCTGGCGGATACCGCACTTAAAACGGCGAACTCCGGTTATCTGACGCGTCGTCTGGTTGACGTTGCGCAGGATCTTGTCGTCACCGAAGACGATTGTGGCACCCTCGAAGGTATCACCATGACCCCTGTTATCGAGGGTGGTGATGTTAAAGAGCCGCTGCGCGATCGCGTACTGGGTCGTGTGACCGCGGAAGACATCCTGAAGCCGGGCACCGCAGACATTCTGGTTCCACGCAACACCCTGCTGCACGAACAGTGGTGTGACCTGCTGGAAGCGAACTCTGTTGACTCCGTGAAGGTGCGTTCCGTTGTATCCTGTGACACCGACTTTGGTGTGTGTGCGCACTGCTACGGTCGTGACCTGGCGCGTGGCCACATCATCAACAAAGGTGAGGCTATCGGCGTTATCGCGGCACAGTCCATCGGTGAGCCAGGTACACAGCTGACGATGCGTACGTTCCACATCGGTGGTGCGGCATCTCGTGCGGCTGCTGAATCCAGCATCCAGGTGAAAAACAAAGGTAGCATCAAGCTCAGCAACGCGAAGTCGGTTGTGAACTCCAGCGGTAAACTGGTTATCACTTCCCGTAACACCGAGCTGAAGCTGATCGACGAATTCGGTCGTACCAAAGAGAGCTATAAAGTGCCTTACGGTGCGGTTATGGCGAAAGGTGATGGCGAGCAGGTTGCCGGCGGTGAAACCGTTGCTAACTGGGATCCACACACCATGCCGGTTATCACCGAAGTAAGTGGTTTCATCCGCTTCACTGACATGATCGACGGCCAGACCATTACTCGTCAGACCGACGAGCTGACCGGTCTGTCTTCTCTGGTGGTTCTGGATTCTGCTGAACGTACTACCGGTGGTAAAGATCTGCGTCCTGCACTGAAAATCGTTGATGCGCAGGGTAACGACGTTCTGATTCCTGGTACCGATATGCCTGCGCAGTACTTCCTGCCGGGTAAAGCGATTGTACAGCTGGAAGATGGCGTACAGATCAGCTCTGGTGATACCCTGGCGCGTATTCCTCAGGAATCCGGCGGTACCAAGGACATCACCGGTGGTCTGCCACGCGTTGCGGACCTGTTCGAAGCACGTCGTCCGAAAGAGCCTGCGATCCTGGCTGAAATCAGCGGTATCATCTCCTTCGGTAAAGAGACCAAAGGTAAGCGCCGTCTGGTTATCACGCCTGTAGATGGCAGCGAGCCGTACGAAGAGATGATTCCTAAGTGGCGTCAGCTCAACGTGTTCGAAGGTGAACGCGTAGAACGTGGTGACGTGGTTTCCGACGGTCCAGAAGCGCCGCACGACATCCTGCGTCTGCGTGGTGTGCATGCTGTTACCCGTTACATTGTTAACGAAGTACAGGACGTATACCGTCTGCAAGGCGTTAAGATTAACGATAAACACATTGAAGTTATCGTTCGTCAGATGCTGCGTAAAGCGACCATCGAAAACGCGGGCAGCTCCGACTTCCTGGAAGGCGAGCAGGTTGAATACTCACGCGTTAAGATCGCTAACCGCGATCTGGAAGCGAACGGCAAAATTGGCGCGACCTTCTCGCGCGATCTGCTGGGTATCACCAAAGCGTCTCTGGCAACCGAGTCCTTCATCTCTGCTGCATCGTTCCAGGAAACCACGCGTGTCCTGACCGAAGCGGCTGTTGCAGGTAAACGTGATGAACTGCGCGGTCTGAAAGAGAACGTTATCGTGGGTCGTCTGATCCCGGCCGGTACCGGTTATGCGTACCACCAGGATCGTATGCGTCGTCGCGCAGCGGGCGAACTGCCAGCTGCACCGCAGGTGACTGCCGAAGATGCATCCGCGAGCCTGGCAGAACTGCTGAACGCAGGTCTGGGCGGTTCCGACAACGAGTAATCGTTGATGCCGTAAATAAAAAACCCGCCTCGGCGGGTTTTTTTATATCTGCATTTTCAGTTTACCAGCGGGATGCGTCGATAAAGCTCAATCATGTCGCCCGCCAGATCCTGAATAACCATCGCGTTCATCAGGTGGTCCTGAGAGTGAACGGTGATCAGGTTAACCGGCAGTTTTCCTGTCCCTTCGTCAAGACCGATAAGCTGCGTCTGGATCGTATGCGCATGTTTCACATATTCACGCGACTCTTCCATCGCTTTCTCGGCTTCGTCAAAGTCGCCTTTTCGCGCCATCTGCAACGCCGTCAGAGCCGCGCTGCGCGCCGCGCCTGCGTTGACCAGCAGTTCCATGATCGTGGTTTCTAAGTCTTCCATTATGACTCCAGAAGTTTGAGCGCTTTTTCCAGTACGGCATCACCTTTCATCATGCCGTAATCCATCATGTCGATGACCGCGACCTTTTTTCCGAGCGGATCGGCCTGCGCCTGGAGTTTTGCCTGTTCGTATTTGACCTGTGGCCCCAGTAATACGATATCAGCCGTCGCGATGTTATCTTTGAACTCCGCGACCGGAACGGCTTTAATGGTTACTTCGACTCCTTTTTTCTGCGCGGCATCTTTCATACGTTGAACCAGCATGCTGGTTGACATTCCCGCTGCACAGCATAAAACGATGTTCTTCATAGTCAGCCTCGATCTACATGTGTTTATTGATAATTATCCCGTGCAGACTGCTTCAACAACCGCTTTACCGCGATTGTGTGTCAGGCATCACAAAGAAATCGGCATTTTTCTGAAACCGGTTACAATTTTACCGCGGAGAGCATTCTGCCCGTCAGATCGGGCAGAATTTGAGGAAGGGTATTATCGGATGGCCGTGCTTACGATGCGGTTTTTACCCTGTTGTTTAGCGGTATACAGCGCTTCATCTACGCTACCGATAAATTGTTCCAGCGGTTCGAAGTGCCACTCTCCCGTCCCGGCGCTGAAGGTCACTCGCAGGTTCTCTTCCCGCCAGGTCCGCTTTTCAACGGCGGTGCGCCAGGCTTCCAGTAGCGCGTGCGCGGAGTTCATCAGCTCGGCCGGGAAGATCACGCCGAACTCTTCTCCACCGTAGCGGTAAACGGAAACGTGGTGCGGCTGCATGATCTGAATACCTTCGCGCGCCACGCTACGCAGAACAATATCCCCGCTCAGGTGGCCCCAGGTGTCGTTAATAGATTTGAAGTTATCGATATCGACCAGCGCCAGAACGAAGGGTTGATGAGCGGTCAGCAGCTCATCCACATCGTTGTCGAAAGCACGGCGGTTCTTGCAGCCTGTCAGCGCATCATGGGTGGCCTGTCGGACATAGGCCAGTTCGCGTTCTTTATTGGTTCGAATGGTATGGCTGAGCATCGCTTCAAGGCGTGGCGCCTGGTTGACGTCGCCGGTTTTGATGGCATTGATAATGTTCATCAGCACAGAACGCGAGGCATGACGAAGGTAAAGCCCGAACAGAATGATGATGATTGCCGCCAGCGCAAATCCCCAGCCGACGACGGTGGTTTCATGCCGGGTGATGACGGTAAGCGTGGCATCGGAGACCCGATAAATCACAAACCAGTCCGGATTGGTGAAAGAGTAGTAGTAATACCAGGTTTTACTTTTGGGGTCGAAAAGATGGCCCTCGCCGCTGGTCATTTTGTCCATCAGCGCTTCGCTTACGTACTGCTTAAAGAGCGCCCCCGTGTCCGGATGCAGCACAACAGCGCCGTCACGCTCCACAACAAAAAACTCACCCTGAACCGGCGCCACCATCTGGCGCAGGGTATACCCCATGGACGTTAAATCAAGATGGAAAGCGAGCGTGCCCTTCAGGCGGCCTTCCGGTGAAATGACCGGCTTATAGAGAGTGACCGTAGGATGTTGGGTGAAATAGTCCAGATAGGGGCGGGTGTAGTGAGGAAAGTTGCTGGCTTCCGCTTGTCCGATAAACCATGGACGGGTCCGGGCGTCGAACGACTTACCCTTCTCCGTTGGCAGCACTTCCGGCGCGCGCAGATGGCGCCCTTCTGTGTCCGCCAGAGAGATAGACGACACCGTCGGCATCAGGTTCTGCAAATGCATCAACATCTGCAAACCGTGTGTCGGGTCGATATTAATTGTCTGATTTACTTTGTCGTTACGGGCGAAGTACATCGCAGCACGACCAAGAATATAGTCATTTTCTCGCAGGATGGATTCTGTATAGTTTACCGCCAGATTATGGGTGAAGTTACCATTAATCTTATGATAATCCTCAAGAAAATCCTTTCTCTGTGAAAGGATAACCAGGATGGCGATCAGCGCAAAACTGAACAGGATCCCCGCGAAGCTGACCATAATTGGCCGGGTAAAAGAGAGCTTTTTACTGTGGAGTGCCATGAGTTGTACATCAATCCAGATGGTAGACGCGTTGCGTCTGTCGATACCCTCAGCATAGTCGCTGTCCGGTTGCTGGTAGTAAATTATACAGAAGGCGATTACCGACGAGATGATTTATCTTAAGCGTAGATAAGAAACGACGTATTTATTGTATCAATTAAAATTTTGTTTAAGAGGCGGAGGGCAGGGCGAAACGAGGAAGAAGCATTTTCACCCTGGTCAGCGTCCGTTGCTGACGTGGTAAAGAATAAGAAAACCAGGCAGATCGCCTCAATCGCCCGGTTTTGATCTTACGAGCCGCCTCGTAACCTTTTCGCGTTTTTGCAGTCGGTTTCAGCGCTAATGCGAGGCTCTTCCCAGCCAGCTATCCCAGTCTTTCCACACGGGCTGTAGCCCCTGTGCAGTCAGGGCTTCCGCCACCGCTTCGGGCCGTCGTCCGTCGTGCGGTGCAAACTGTTCCAGTTCCGGGTGATCGTCCGCGTAACCGCCCGGCTGCGTTTTGGAAAAGGCGCTAACGTTATTGATCGCCAGCGGGATCGCGCGGTCGCGAAACGCGGGTGATTCACGCGTGGAGAGCGACAATTCCACTTCCGGCGCGAACAGACGAAATGCACACAGGGTTTGCACCAGCTGGCGCTCATCCATCAGCGAAGCGGGTTCAACGCCTCCCGTACACGGACGCAGCCGCGGGAAAGAGATGGAATAGCGGCTTTGCCAGTAGCGCTGCTGTAGCCACAGCAGATGCTCCGCCACCATATAGCAGTCCACCCGCCAGCTGTCGGACAGACCGATAAGCGCGCCCAGCCCAATTTTATCGATACCGGCGCGCCCCAGCCTGTCCGGCGTTTCCAGCCGGAAGATGAAATCCTGCTTCTTCCCTTTCAGGTGATGCCGGGCATAGGTCGCCTCGTGGTAGGTTTCCTGATAGACCATGACGCCGTCCAGCCCGAGCGTTTTCAGCTCCGCATATTCCTCCTGCGACAAAGGCTGCACTTCCATTTGCAACGAGGCAAATTCGCGGCGGATGGCCGGAAGATGCTGGCGAAAATAGTCCATCCCCACTTTGCCCTGATGTTCACCCGTCACCAGCAGGAGATGTTCAAAACCCATCTCACGAATAGCCGCACACTCGCGGGCGATCTCATGCTCATCCAGCGTTTTACGCTTAATACGGTTGCTCATGGAGAAACCACAGTAGGTGCAGTCGTTGGCGCACAGGTTAGAAAGATAGAGCGGCACGTAAAAGCTCACCGTGTTGCCAAAACGCTGGCGGGTGAGGCGTTGCGCGCGCTGCGCCATCGGTTCAAGGTACGCGCTGGCTGCCGGAGAAAGCAGGGCCATCAAATCCTCGCGGGTCAAATGTTTGGCTGTTAATGCCCGCTCTACGTCCGCAGAGGTTTTACTGTTGATGCGTAAGGCAATATCGTCCCAGTTCAGCTGACGCCAGCGATCGGTAAAGGTAGCCATCAGAGCGCCTCCAGAAAATCGGTCAGCGGGCTGGTGGCCTGCGCCTGAACGCAGCGCGAGCCAGGGCCGGACTGGCGTGCCAGCAGACCGGACTCCACGGCAAGGCGGAACGCACGCGCCATCATCACCGGGTCGTCGGCCACCGCAATCGCGGTATTGACCAGCACCGCATCGGCCCCCATCTCCAGCGCCTGCGCGGCGTGACTGGGTACGCCGATGCCCGCATCCACCACCACGGGCACGGTCGCCTGCTCGATGATGATCTCCAGCATCGCGCGGGTCTCCAGTCCCTGGTTGGAGCCAATGGGTGCCCCTAACGGCATTACGGCCGCGCAGCCGACCTCTTCCAGACGCTTGCACAGCACGGGGTCGGCACCGCAGTAGGGCAGGACGGTAAATCCCTGCTGCACCAGCTTCTCTGCCGCTTTCAGGGTTTCGATCGGATCGGGCAACAGCCAGCGGGCGTCCGGATGAATTTCCAGCTTCAGCCAGCGGGTGCCGAGCGCTTCCCGCGCCAGTTGCGCAGCGAAAATTGCTTCCTCGGCCGTTTTCGCACCGGAGGTATTCGGTAAGAGCGTCACGCCTGCCTCCAGTAACGGCGCAAGTATGGCATCGTTGTGCTGACGCAAATCCACGCGCTTCATCGCCAGTGTCACCAGCTGGCTGCCGCTCTCACGAATGGCATCCACCATCAGCTGCGGAGAGGCGAATTTTCCGGTTCCGGTAAACAGATGTGAATCAAAGACTTTGTCGGCAATACGTAACATCTCAGCCCCCTGCGATAACCTGAAACAGCAGGATCTGGTCGCCTTCATTGACCTGCTGATGTTCCCACCGTTCGCGCGGCAGGATCTGTTGATTGAGCGCCAGCGCCGTTCCCGGCTTCAGCTGGCGCAGCGTGTCGAGCAGGGCGGCAACGGTAAGATCGTCGTCGCACGTCATCGGCTCATCGTTAAACAGAATGCGCATTGCGGCCTCCGCATACCGGGCAGTGGCTGGCGCGGTTTAACACCAGATGACGCCATCCGCTGGAGCGGGCGTCGAACAGCCGCAGCGTGTTGCGTTCTGTCTCTATGCCGCTGAGCAACTTGATGGCCTCCAGCGCCTGAAGAGTACCCATCACGCCCACCACCGGGCCCAGAATGCCTGCCGTGCGGCAGTTACGCTCCGGTTCAGCCTCGTCAGGCCACAGGCAGCGGTAGCAGCCCTGTGCCCACGGCGGCGTAAGCACCATTATTTGCCCGCCGAAACCGACCGCGCTGGCGGTGATCAGCGGCGTGTTCTGCGCAACACAGACCGCGTTGATGGCCTGACGCGTCGCCATATTGTCCGTACAGTCCAGCACCACGTCGGCAAGGGCCACTTCGCGTTGCAGATCTTCCCCGCTCAGCCGCGTCTGGAGCGCGACCAGTTCGATATCGGGGTTAAGCTGGTTCAGCCGCTGGCGCGTAACGTGCGCTTTAGGCTGGTTGATATCTTCTGTCGTGAAGAGGATTTGCCGTTGCAGATTGCTGAGATGTACCTCATCGTCATCGGCCAGCACCAGCGTGCCCACGCCCGCGCCAGCCAGATACAGCGCGGCGGGGGCGCCTAATCCACCCAGACCGACAATCAGTACCCGGCTGGCGAGCAGCTTTTGCTGCCCGTCAATGGCGATATCCTCCAGCAGGATCTGGCGGCTGTAGCGCATAAAATCACGATCTTTCATCGCCTGCTCCTGCCAGTTGTAAAAGCCGTGCGGTGGCGGCCTGCCAGTCTGCGGCCTGGGTGATAGCGCTGACGACGGCGATACTGCCGACGCCGGTTTCCAGCACGGCGGGCGCGCGTTCAAGGCTGATCCCGCCGATGGCAACGGTGGGGTAATCGGCAAGGCGCTTAACGTGGGCCGCCAGCTGCGTCAAGCCCTGTGGAGCGGACGGCATCTGTTTGGTTTGCGTCGGGAAAACGTGACCGAGCGCGATGTAAGAGGGGCGGGCCGCCAGCGCCACGTCGATCTCCATATCATCATGGGTAGAAACGCCCAGCCGCAGACCGACGTCACGGATCGCGTTGAGATCGGTCGTTTCCAGATCTTCCTGTCCCAGATGCACGCCGTACGCCTGGTGTTTAACCGCCAGCCGCCAGTAGTCGTTGATAAACAGGCGGGCGTGGTAGCGACGTCCCAGCGCGATAGCGGCGATCACGTCGGCCTCCACCTCTTCATCGCGTTTATCCTTAATGCGTAGCTGGATCGTGCGAACGCCTGCCTCCAGCAGGCGCGCTATCCACGCCACGCTGTCCACCACCGGGTAAAGCCCTAAGCGGAAGGGGACAGGGGGGAAATCAGGCTGGTACATTATGCCTCCTCTTTTTTGAGGTAGATTTCGCCGCCTTTCGCGCGGAAGGTTTCCGACATGTCCGCCATGCCGACTTCAATGGTCTGCGCGGCGGCGTAATCGCGTACTTCCTGGCTGATTTTCATCGAGCAGAATTTTGGTCCGCACATGGAGCAGAAGTGCGCAACTTTGCCCGATTCCTGCGGCAGGGTTTCATCGTGATAGGCGCGGGCGGTAAACGGATCCAGCGCCAGGTTGAACTGGTCTTCCCAGCGGAATTCAAAGCGCGCTTTGGACATGGCGTTATCGCGGATTTGCGCGCCCGGATGGCCTTTCGCCAGATCCGCCGCGTGGGCGGCAATCTTGTAGGTAATCAGTCCCTGCTTCACGTCCTCTTTGTTTGGCAGGCCGAGGTGCTCTTTCGGCGTCACGTAGCAGAGCATGGCGCAGCCGAACCAGCCGATCATCGCCGCCCCAATGCCTGACGTGAAGTGGTCATAGCCCGGCGCGATGTCAGTTGTCAGTGGCCCCAGCGTGTAGAACGGTGCTTCGTGGCAGTGCTCCAGTTCTTCGGTCATGTTGCGACGGATCATCTGCATCGGCACATGGCCCGGGCCTTCAATCATCACCTGCACGTCGTACTCCCAGGCGATTTTGGTCAGCTCGCCCAGCGTGTGCAGCTCGGCAAACTGCGCCTCGTCGTTAGCATCGCGGATGGAGCCAGGACGTAGGCCGTCGCCCAGCGACAGGGAGACGTCGTACGCGGCGCAAATTTCGCAGATTTCGCGGAAGTGTTCGTAGAGGAAGTTTTCCTGATGATGGGAAAGGCACCATTTCGCCATAATCGAACCGCCGCGTGAGACGATACCGGTCAGACGTTTCGCCGTCATCGGCACGTAGCGCAGCAGCACGCCCGCGTGGATGGTGAAGTAGTCCACGCCCTGTTCCGCCTGCTCCAGCAGCGTGTCGCGGAACGCTTCCCAGGTGAGGTTTTCGGCGATGCCGTTGACCTTCTCCAGCGCCTGATAAATCGGGACGGTGCCAATCGGCACCGGGCTGTTACGCAGGATCCACTCGCGGGTCTCATGAATATAGCGGCCGGTGGAAAGGTCCATCACCGTATCCGCGCCCCAGCGCGTCGACCAGACCAGCTTTTCCACCTCTTCTTCGATGGATGACGTCACCGCTGAGTTGCCGATGTTGGCGTTGACCTTCACCAGGAAGTTGCGGCCGATAATCATCGGCTCGGATTCCGGGTGGTTGATGTTGGCGGGGATAATGGCGCGCCCGGCGGCCACTTCATCACGCACAAATTCCGGCGTGATGTTCTCCGGCAGGCGAGCGCCAAACCCTTCACCCGGATGCTGGTGGCGCAGCACTTCGCTGCGGATGCGCTCGCGGCCCATGTTTTCGCGGATGGCGATGAACTCCATCTCCGGCGTGACGATACCCTGGCGCGCGTAGTGCAGCTGGGTTACGCATTTGCCCGCTTTAGCGCGTTTCGGCGTCAGCAGGCCGGTAAAGCGCAGCGCGTCCAGACCGTCGTCGGCCAGGCGTTCTTTGGTGTACGCAGAACTGCGTACGCTCAGTTCTTCGCAGTCGTTACGCGCCTCTATCCACGGCTGGCGCAGCTTTGCCAGACCCTGCTGGACGTTGATAGCAACATCAGGATCGCCGTACGGGCCCGAGGTGTCATACACCGGCACGGCTTCGTTGTCTTCAAACTGCGGGTTGTCTTTGCTGCCGCCGATAAGCGTCGGGCTGAGCTGGATTTCGCGCATCGGGACGCGGATATCAGCCTGTGAGCCGGAAATGTAGATGCGTTTCGAGTTCGGGAAAGCGGTGCCTTCCAGGGTGTCGATGAAGCGTTGTGCGTGTTCGCGCTGTTCGCGGCGGGTCAGTTTTGCAGTAGACATAGCTCATTCCAAAAGTGAAGGACATGGCTTGTCAGACGACGGATGAAGCAAGAGAAGATCGCCTCAGGGGCGATACAACAGCAGTGTGACTCTTGTTCCCTTCGCAGGTATTAACCTGATCAGGTTCCGCGGATCCCGAATTAACGGTCTCAGCCCGTGCTTTCACACTGGGCACTCCGACAAGAAAAATCCCCCTCCGCAGAGGGGCGAATGGTTGTAAATTACTCGTTAACGATTAAGAACTCAAGCAGGGCGCGCAACGTTATCGCTGGTGCTGATATTCAGGTTGTTGTCCAGCACGAGGGCGATGAGCTTGTCTTCCAGCGTGAATCGCTCTTCCAGCGCTTCGCCAAGGTCGGAAAGCGCCTGCTGAAACTCAAGATAGTTATCGTGATCGATAGCGTTCTCCAGCGCGGAATCGTAGTAGTCCATGATCCGCTGGGTGTTGGCTTCCAGCAGCGGACAGAGTTTACTGGCCGCTAAATACGGCGTTGTCCCTTCCATTTCGCGGATAATGCGTTCATAAAGGTTGAAATGGCCATCGGAGAGGTAGTCGACAAGGCTCTGACAAAAATCATCCAGCGCTTTTTCGTTCAGCCGCATAAAGGATTCTTTGCCAGGCTTAAGACCGACCAGATTGTAATACGCCACAAGGAGATGCTTGCGCACATGTAGCCAGCGATCCACCAGGGTGTTACTTCCTCCAACGCGCTCAGTCAGGCTTTCCAGCTGGTTTAACATGGTCGACTCCATAAGGTTTAGAATGGGATCTGCTTATCCAAAATGTAACCACAATGCTAACAACATGTCAGTGAAGCGAAGGTAGTGCAATAGATATGGATCGTATTATTGAAAAATCAGATCTGGGTTGGTGGATCGTCAGTCACGAGCAAAAGTTGTGGCTACCCGGTGGGGAGATACCCTACGGTGCGGCAGAAATCTTCGATCTCGTCGGCCAACCTGCGCTGCGGATCGGCGAGTGGCAGGGCGATCCGGTATGGTTGATCCTACAGGCTCGTCGTCAGGATATGGGATCCGTTCGTCAGGTGTTGGATCGGGATGTCGGCCTGTTCCAGCTGGCGGGGCGCGGCGTGCAGCTGGCGGAGTTTTACCGCTCGCACAAATACTGCGGCTACTGCGGCCACACCATGCACCCGAGCAAAACCGAGTGGGCAATGCTTTGCGGCCACTGCCGTGAACGCTACTACCCGCAAATCGCACCGTGCATCATTGTCGCCATCCGCCGTGATGATTCCATCCTGCTGGCGCAGCATACCCGCCATCGCAACGGTATTCACACCGTCCTCGCCGGGTTCGTGGAAGTCGGCGAAACGCTGGAACAGGCGGTGGCGCGCGAGGTGATGGAGGAGAGCGGCATTAAGGTGAAAAACCTGCGCTATGTGACGTCGCAGCCGTGGCCGTTCCCGATGTCCCTGATGACCGCGTTTATGGCGGAATACGACAGCGGCGAGATTGTTATCGATCAGAAAGAGCTGCTGGAGGCGAACTGGTATCGCTACGACGATTTACCGCTGCTGCCCCCGCCGGGAACGGTGGCGCGTCGCCTGATAGAAGATACCGTGGCAATGTGTCGGGCCGAGTATGAGTAGTGTTACACTGACGGACTGACGCAATAAGGAACTGCAAAATGACCGAACTGAAGAACGATCGTTATCTGCGTGCGCTGCTGCGCCAGCCCGTTGATGTCACCCCGGTGTGGATGATGCGCCAGGCGGGACGCTATCTGCCAGAGTACAAAGCCACGCGCGCGCAGGCGGGCGATTTTATGTCGCTGTGCAAAAACGCCGAGCTGGCCTGTGAGGTGACGCTCCAGCCGCTGCGCCGCTTCCCGCTCGATGCCGCCATTCTTTTTTCGGACATTCTCACCATTCCGGATGCGATGGGCCTTGGGCTCTATTTCGAAACCGGCGAGGGCCCGCGCTTTACCTCTCCGATCAAAAGCAAAGCCGACGTTGATAAGTTGCCGATCCCCGATCCGGAAGGCGAGCTGGGCTATGTGATGAACGCCGTGCGCACCATTCGCCGCGAGCTCAAAGGCGATGTGCCGCTGATTGGCTTCTCCGGTAGTCCGTGGACGCTGGCAACCTACATGGTGGAAGGTGGCAGCAGCAAAGCCTTTACCGTCATCAAAAAGATGATGTACGCCGAGCCGCTGGCCCTGCATGCGCTGCTCGACAAGCTCGCGAAGAGCGTCACGCTCTACCTCAACGCGCAGATTAAAGCAGGTGCGCAGTCGGTGATGATTTTCGACACCTGGGGCGGCGTGCTGACCGGACGTGATTATCAGCAGTTCTCCCTGTACTACATGCACAAAATTGTCGATGGCCTGCTGCGTGAAAACGAAGGCCGTCGCGTGCCGGTGACGCTGTTTACCAAAGGCGGCGGCCAGTGGCTGGAAGCGATGGCGGCCACCGGCTGCGACGCGCTAGGCCTCGACTGGACCACCGATATTGCCGATGCGCGCCGTCGCGTGGGGGACAAAGTGGCGCTCCAGGGCAACATGGACCCGTCCATGCTCTATGCGCAGCCTGCCCGTATCGAAGAGGAAGTGTCGACTATACTGTCTGGTTTCGGCCAGGGTGAAGGCCACGTTTTTAACCTCGGCCACGGCATTCATCAGGATGTGCCGCCTGAACACGCAGGCGTATTTGTGGAGGCGGTGCATCGGCTTTCTGCCCAGTATCATAAGTAAGGAGTGGTTATGGATCTCGCGTCGCTACGCGCTCAGCAAATCGAACTGGCTTCATCGGTGATCCGTGAGGATCGTCTGGATACGGACCCTCCGCGGTACATTGGCGGGGCGGACGTCGGGTTTGAGCAGGGCGGTGAAGTGACGCGAGCGGCGATGGTGGTGCTGAAATACCCGTCGCTGGAGCTGGTGGAGTACAAGGTGGCGCGTATCGCCACCACCATGCCCTATATCCCCGGCTTTCTCTCCTTCCGCGAATATCCCGCGCTGCTGGCCGCGTGGGAACAACTCTCGCTAAAACCTGACCTGCTGTTTGTTGATGGGCATGGTATCTCCCATCCGCGTCGTTTAGGCGTCGCCAGCCACTTTGGTCTGCTGGTGGACGTGCCGACCATCGGCGTGGCGAAAAAACGCCTGTGCGGCGCGTTTGAGCCGCTCTCTGCCGAACCGGGCGCGCTGGCGCCGCTTATTCATAAAGGCGAGCAGTTGGCGTGGGTCTGGCGCAGTAAAGCGCGCTGCAACCCGCTGTTTATCGCAACCGGGCATCGGATCAGCATGGATAGCGCCCTGGCGTGGGTGCAACGCTGTATGAAGGGCTACCGTTTACCGGAGCCAACCCGCTGGGCTGACGCCGTGGCCTCTTCACGTCCGGCATTCATTCGTTGGCAGGAAATTCAGCCGTGATTCAGGTAAACTGCGGCTAATTTTCGATTCGAGACATCATCATGTTACAAAACCCGATTCATCTGCGCCTTGAAAAGCTGGAAAGCTGGCAGCACGTGACGTTTATGGCTTGCCTGTGCGAGCGCATGTATCCCAACTATGCCGCGTTCTGCAAGCAGACAGCGTTTGGCGAAGGCCAGATTTATCGTCGTATCCTGGATTTAATCTGGGAGACGCTGACGGTCAAAGACGCGAAGGTGAATTTTGACTCTCAGCTCGAAAAGCTGGAAGAGGCTATTCCGGCTGCGGATGATTTCGACCTGTATGGCGTCTACCCGGCCATTGATGCCTGTGTGGCGTTGAGCGAGCTGATCCACTCCCGTCTGAGCGGTGAAACCCTGGAACACGCCATTGAAGTCAGTAAGGCATCCATTACCACCGTTGCGATGCTGGAAATGACCCAGGAAGGCCGTGAAATGACCGACGAAGAGCTGCGTGCTAACCCGGCGGTAGAACAGGAATGGGACATTCAGTGGGAGATTTTCCGCCTGCTGGCAGAGTGTGAAGAGCGTGATATTGAGCTGATCAAAGGGCTGCGCGCGGACCTGCGCGAGGCCGGCGAGAGCAATATTGGTATAATTTTTAACCAATGAGACAACAAAACGTGATTTAACGCCTGTTTTGTCGCTCCTCGACTCTTCCCTTTCGCCCCCCGTCTGGTCTACATTTGGGGGGCGAAAAAAAGTGGCTATCGGTGCGTGTATGCAGGAGAGTGCTTTTTTGGCATTTTCGTCGCACTCGATGCTTAGCAAGCGATAAACACATTGAAAGGATAACTTATGAACAAGACTCAACTGATTGATGTAATTGCGGACAAGGCTGATCTGTCTAAAGTGCAGGCTAAAGCTGCTCTGGAATCTACCCTGGCTGCTATTACTGAGTCTCTGAAAGAAGGCGATGCTGTACAACTGGTTGGTTTCGGTACCTTCAAAGTGAACCACCGCGCTGAGCGTACTGGCCGCAACCCGCAGACCGGTAAAGAAATCAAAATCGCCGCAGCTAACGTGCCGGCATTTGTTTCTGGTAAAGCACTGAAAGACGCAGTTAAGTAAGACGCGTGGCAGTGAACAGTTTTAACGAAGGGGCGGCAACGCCCCTTTTGTCATTCTGGCGTGGACCGCTCGCGCTGGCAGGCGTACTGTTGCTCTCTGCCTGTAGTCATGATTCCTCACTCCCCCCGTTTACCGCCAGCGGCTACGCTGACAACCAGGGTGCGGTCAGGATCTGGCGCAAAGATTCCAGCGATGAAGTCCATATGCTCACCGCGTTCAGCCCATGGCATAACGGCAATACCTCGACCGCAGAATACCGCTGGCAGGGCGATGCCCTGTCGCTCATTGAACTGAATATCTACAGTAAGACTCCCGAACACGTGAAGGTGCGTTTCGACGACCACGGCGAGCTGAGCTTTATGCAGCATGAGGTCAGTGGACTGAAACAGCAGCTTTCCAGCGATCAGGTCGCCCTCTACCGCTACCGTGCTGAACAACTTCGCCAGACCAGCGATGCGCTGCGTCAGGGCCGCGTGGTGCTGCGTCAGGGGCGCTGGCATGCCGACGGCACGGTGACCACCTGCGAAGGGCAGACGGTGAAGCCTGAGCTTGAATCCTGGGCAACCGAACACATTCAGCGTCGTCAGCGGCATTCATCTGTGGAGGTGAGTGTGGCATGGCTGGAAGCGCTGGAAGGCTCTCAGCTGTTGCTGGTGGCGAATGAAGATTTCTGCACCTGGCAGCCGACAGAAAAGAGTTTTTGATTTAAGTCCCCTCTCCCTTGAGGGAGAGGGTTAGGGTGAGGGGGAAATTACTCTCCCTGCTCCCGCGCAATAGCACGATAACCGATATCCTGACGGCTGAAGCTGCCGTTCCAGTGAATATCCGCCATCAGCGCATAGGCGCGTTTCTGCGCTTCTGCCACGGTCTGGCCCAGCGCGGTCGCACACAGCACGCGGCCGCCGTTGGTGAGCACGCGGTCATCGTCAGCCAGCTTCGTACCGGCGTGGAACACCTTCGCGCCGTCAATCTCTTCCAGCGGCAGGCCGTGGATCTCATCTCCAGTGTTGTAGCTACCCGGATACCCACCCGCAGCAATCACCACACCTAAAGAGGCACGCTCGTCCCACTCTGACGTTTTCTCATCCAGTTTGCCTTCGCAGGCCGCAAGGCACAGATCCACCAGGTCGGATTTCATGCGCAGCATGATCGGCTGGGTTTCCGGATCGCCAAAGCGGCAGTTGAATTCGATCACCTTCGGGTTACCCTGCTTGTCGATCATCAGGCCTGCATAAAGGAAACCGGTGTAGGTATTGCCTTCCGCCGCCATCCCTTTCACGGTTGGCCAGATGATGCGGTCCATGGTGCGCTGATGCACCTCATCGGTAACAACGGGAGCAGGAGAGTAAGCGCCCATTCCCCCAGTGTTGGGGCCGGTATCGCCATTGCCCACACGCTTGTGATCCTGGCTGGTGGCCATCGGCAGAACGTGCTCGCCATCGACCATCACGATAAAGCTCGCCTCTTCGCCGTCGAGGAACTCTTCAATCACGATGCGGTGGCCCGCATCGCCAAAGGCGTTACCTGCCAGCATATCCTGAACCGCGGCTTCGGCTTCTTCGAGGGTCATCGCGACGATCACGCCTTTACCCGCGGCCAGACCGTCGGCCTTGATAACAATCGGCGCGCCCTTCTCACGTAACCAGGCCAGAGCAGGCTCCACTTCAGTGAAATTCTGATATTCCGCCGTCGGGATGTTATGACGCGCGAGAAAATCTTTGGTGAAGGCTTTTGAGCCTTCCAGCTGTGCGGCACCCTCCGTTGGGCCAAAGATTTTCAGGCCAGCTGCGCGGAAGGCGTCTACGACGCCAATCACCAGCGGCGCTTCCGGGCCAACGATGGTCAGATCGATGTTCTCGGTCTGGGCAAAGCTCAGCAGTGCCGGGATATCGGTCACGCCGATGGCGACGTTTTGCAGCGCGGGTTCCAGCGCCGTACCGGCATTACCCGGTGCCACAAAGACGGTTTCAACCTGCGGAGACTGCGCTGCTTTCCACGCCAGGGCGTGCTCGCGCCCGCCGTTACCAATCACTAATACTTTCATTTTCTGCTCCGGGAATTAATGGCGGAAGTGGCGCATGTCGGTGAAGATCATTGCGATGCCGTGTTCGTCGGCAGCGGCAATCACTTCGTCATCACGGATTGAACCGCCAGGCTGGATCACACAGGTGATACCCACAGCAGCGGCCGCATCGATTCCGTCGCGGAACGGGAAGAAGGCATCAGAGGCCATGGCGGAGCCTTTCACTTCCAGACCTTCGTCGCCTGCTTTGATACCGGCAATTTTTGCAGAGTAAACGCGGCTCATCTGGCCTGCGCCTATCCCGATGGTCATGTTCTCTTTGGCGTAGACGATGGCGTTGGATTTCACGAACTTAGCCACTTTCCAGCAGAACAGCGCGTCACGCAGTTCCTGCTCGGTTGGCTGACGTTTGGTGACGACACGCAGATCGGCTTCGCTCACCATCCCCAGATCGCGGTCCTGAACCAGCAGACCGCCGTTCACGCGCTTGAAGTCCAGGCCCGGCACGCGTTCCGCCCACTGACCGCAAACCAGCACGCGCACATTCTGTTTTGCCGCAGTGATTTTCAGCGCTTCTTCTGATGCGGACGGCGCGATGATCACTTCGACAAACTGGCGGGAGATGATGGCCTGCGCGGTTTCCGCATCCAGCTCGCGGTTAAAGGCGATAATGCCGCCGAACGCGGAGGTCGGGTCGGTTTTGTAGGCGCGATCGTAGGCATCCAGAATAGAAGTGCTTACCGCAACGCCGCATGGGTTGGCGTGCTTGACGATAACGCAGGCCGGCTCGCTGAATTCTTTCACGCATTCCAGCGCGGCGTCGGTGTCGGCAATGTTGTTATAGGAAAGGGCTTTGCCCTGAACCTGCTGGGCGGTCGCAACGGAGGCTTCCTTTACCTCTTCTTCTATATAGAAGGCAGCCTGCTGGTGGCTGTTCTCACCGTAACGCATATCCTGCTTCTTAATGAAGTTCAGGTTCAGGGTGCGCGGGAAGCGGCCAGAGGGATCTTTGCTTTCACCATGGTAAGCCGGTACCAGGCTACCGAAGTAGTTGGCGATCATGCTGTCGTAGGCGGCGGTATGCTCGAAGGCTTTGATGGCGAGATCGAAACGCGTTTCAAGTGTCAGGGACCCTTCGTTGGCATCCATCTCATTAATAATGGCGTTGTAGTCGCTGCTCTTCACCACGATGGCCACATCTTTATGGTTCTTGGCTGCGGAGCGCACCATGGTCGGGCCGCCGATATCGATATTTTCAACCGCATCTTCCAGAGAGCAGCCTTCGCGGGCGACGGTCTGGGCGAACGGGTAGAGGTTAACAACGACCATATCGATAGGCGCGATATCGTGCTGTTCCATAATGGCGTCGTCCTGACCGCGACGGCCAAGAATACCGCCGTGGACTTTCGGATGCAGGGTTTTGACGCGTCCATCCATCATTTCCGGGAAACCGGTGTAATCGGACACTTCGGTTACCGGCAGACCTTTCTCTGCTAACAGGCGCGCGGTGCCACCTGTAGAAAGCAGCTCCACACCGCGTGCGGAAAGTGCCTGGGCGAATTCGACGATACCGGCTTTATCAGAAACACTGAGCAGAGCGCGGCGGACTGGACGACGTTGTTGCATGGTAAATCCCCTGGATTTCACGATTACAGAGAGCGTTAGATGAATTTTCCTGTGAAAAACTCATCTAACACACCTGACGAGGCATCCTTGTAAAGCGCGAGCATTTTAACGAAAACGTTTGCGCAACGCTCGCACATTTTCACTTTTTCGTATCATTGTGGATAAGTCTGTGTGTAAAAAGGTATAAGGCGGGGTTTTGCTGTGGAATGCAGCAGTCAGTCATTTTTCTGTCATTTAGCGGTTGCGGCCAGCGGAGAACTCCCTATAATGCGCCTCCATCGACACGGCGGATGTGAATCACTTCACAAACAACCCGGTCGGCTGAAGAGAAAAAATCC
>NZ_JBMKIC010000043.1:0-29786 GCF_049238665.1 Enterobacter cloacae complex sp. IR5450 | reverse complement strand
AAAAAGCTGGGAAAAGAGTACAGTAATATGGTCATGGTGGCATGACCATATTACTGGGGATCCCTCAGCCCACGGGGAGAGGGTACAAACAAAAAAAATCCGCCTCAAAGGGCGGATTTTTTACTGGCTCACCGAAGTGATTAGAAGCGGTAACCTACGCCCGCGATCCAGGTGCCAACGTCAACGTTGCGGATACGGCTCTGCTCATAGGAGAAGTCCAGAGCAACGTTTTCGATTGGGTTGAACTGCATACCTGCGCCATAGGAGAAACCATAGTCGCTGTTGCTTGCAGTACGGTTCAGACCCTGATTTTCGGTCTGCTGGAATTTACCGTAGCCAACACCTACAACACCGTAGATGCTTGCCCAGTCATTCAGGCGGTAAGCAGGACCCGCGGTGATGCCGTAGTACTGACCTTTATTGTAAGAGCCATTTTCAGTACGATCTTTCTCGGTGTAAGTGAAAGAACCGATCACACCCAGCGGGTTGTTGTCTTGCTCGTAACGGTACTTCAGGTTGAAACCGTTGGTTTTGTTCATCACGCCCTGCATATCGCTCTGAGCGTAACCACCAGTTACAGTAGAAGTTGCCGCTACAGCGGTACCTGCGGAAACAGCCAGAACAGCTGCCAGTGCTGAAAGACATGCAATTTTTTTCATAACCACCTCAAATGTGCTTCAAGTAAGTCCGTAAGTTTTAAATATATCAAAAAAATCTGTGAAACTCTTTGTCATTCACGATGTCTAATGCGACCTTTCCTGTAACAGAACATTTCCAGCACCAGCTATCTTGTTAAAATAACTCCAGATTTTCACCGTCAAACGCTAATAGTGCGCGTCATCGCCAGAAAGTTCATCCAGATTATTCCTAATCTTTCAGGCGATAAAAGCATCAACCTTTCCTCATTTTACGGATTTTCCCTGGATTTTTTTCAACAGTAGCTCAACCGTCGCAGCTTATTTCCATTACACTGCCACTTTTACCTCTTTTGACAAAAATTGACAGGAGAAAGGATGCCAGGTTTACCCCGTAAATCGTCGGTCTGGATGCCGGTGGCAGTCATACTTATCGCGATGATGTCCATACAAAGCGGCGCGTCGCTGGCAAAATCGCTGTTTCCGCTGGTTGGTGCGCCCGGCGTCACGGCGCTGCGTATCGCATTAGGCACCCTCATCCTCGTGGTTATCTTTAAACCCTGGCGGCTACGGTTTAAAAAGGAGCAGCGACTGCCTTTGCTTTTTTATGGGCTGGCACTGGGAGGGATGAACTACATGTTCTATCTCTCTATTCAGACTATCCCGCTGGGGATCGCGGTCGCGCTTGAATTTACCGGCCCGCTGGCGGTTGCCCTCTTCTCTTCTCGTCGTCCGGTAGATTTTATCTGGGTCATACTGGCCGTGCTGGGGCTATGGTTCCTGCTGCCGCTCGGGCAAAGCGTTTCACAAATCGATTTGACAGGGGCAGCTCTGGCGCTGGGCGCGGGGGCATGCTGGGCGGTGTATATTCTCACTGGCCAGCGTGCGGGCGAAGAGCACGGCCCCGCGACGGTCGCCTTAGGCTCACTAATTGCCGCCGTAATCTTTGTCCCAATCGGAATGGCACAAGCGACAGACTCAATATGGCAGTGGTCAATCCTGCCGGTTGGTCTGGCGGTTGCCATTCTCTCTACGGCCCTGCCCTACTCTCTGGAGATGATCGCCCTGACGCGCCTGCCCACACGCATTTTTGGTACGCTCATGAGCATGGAGCCCGCGCTGGCCGCCATCTCAGGAATGATTTTCCTCGGTGAAACCCTGCCCCTGGTACAAACGCTGGCGCTCTGTTCCATTATCGCGGCGTCAATGGGCTCCACCCTGACCATGCGCCCGGAACCTAAAGTGCAAAAAATCGATCTCAACTAGGCCTTAAATTCTGCATGGCTAACCCGCCATGCAGAATATACGCCTCGTCAGTACTTCAAATAATTTCTTACAAACTATCTTGTATTGCCAAAATATTTCACCTGCCCGGCTTCCCGAAGAATGAATTAAGATTGATCTGTATCAACTTTAATAAACTACTTATTTTTCAAGCAGTTGATAATACAACCTTCCTTTCACTATTAAACCAATAGGCAGAGCCAAACCGCAGAGAAAAAATCCGGTGCTATACTAAGTCCCGTAATTACCTGGGACACAAACATCAAGAGGATATGAGATTATGAGTACCGCTAAACTGGTGAAAACGAAAGCGTCTAATCTGCTTTATACCCGTAACGATGTATCGGATAGCGATAAAAAAGCGACCATTGAGCTGCTGAATCGCCAGGTGGTCCAGTTCATCGATCTTTCGCTGATCACCAAACAGGCTCACTGGAATATGCGCGGTGCAAACTTTATTGCCGTTCATGAAATGCTGGATGGCTTCCGCACAGCACTGGTGACTCACCTGGATACCATGGCCGAACGTGCCGTACAGCTGGGTGGCGTGGCACTGGGTACCACACAGGTGATCAACAGCAAAACGCCATTGAAAAGCTATCCGCTGGATATCCATACCGTTCAGGATCACCTGAAAGAGCTGGCGGACCGCTACGCGATTGTGGCGAACGATGTTCGTAAAGCGATTGGCGAAGCCAAAGATGAAGATACTGCTGATATCTTCACTGCCGCATCACGCGACCTGGATCAGTTCCTGTGGTTTATTGAGTCCAACATCGAATAATCCCTGCGGATTTTCCGAATAACCCTCGCCCCTGGCGGGGGTTTTGCACATTTATGGTGCGCACTTTTGCCCGCAACGACCGCAAAAGTGAATAAAATGTAATAATCACCTCACACAATCGTTAACGGAAGATTGTTTTTTCGTCAGATTCTGCGCTAAATATCCCCCTGTCAGAAGACCTTAACGAAGCGCACCAAAACGGTGCTCCATTCTGGTGCAACATGACAAGATTGCCACGCTTTTTGTGCAATGCGTGACATCATCCCCTTTGCAAAACAACAGCTTGTAAAACTGGCATGATTTTTTCATTGTGCCAGAGGTTCTCGCAGGGGATCGCCCCGTGGATATAAAAGGATATGCTATGAAGTCTGTATTAAAAGTTTCACTGGCTGCACTTACCCTGGCGTTTGCGGTGTCCTCGCAGGCTGCCGAAAAACTGGTTGTGGCGACTGACACGGCGTTCGTACCGTTTGAATTTAAACAGGGTGATAAATACGTTGGTTTTGACGTGGATCTGTGGGCCGCTGTCGCAAAAGAACTCAAACTGGATTACACCCTGAAGCCAATGGATTTCAGCGGCATTATCCCGGCACTGCAAACCAAAAACGTTGACCTGGCGCTGGCAGGCATCACCATTACCGAAGAGCGTAAAAAAGCTATCGATTTCTCTGACGGCTACTACAAAAGCGGCCTGCTGGTGATGGTGAAAGCGGATAACAACGATGTGAAAAGCGTGAAAGATCTCGACGGTAAAGTGGTCGCCGTGAAGAGCGGTACCGGCTCCGTGGATTACGCGAAAGCCAACATCAAAACCAAAGACCTGCGTCAGTTCCCGAACATCGACAACGCTTACATGGAACTGGGCACCAACCGCGCGGATGCGGTGCTGCACGATACGCCTAACATCCTGTACTTCATCAAAACTGCCGGTAACGGCAAGTTCAAAGCGGTAGGTGATTCTCTGGAAGCTCAGCAGTACGGTATTGCATTCCCGAAAGGCAGCGACGACCTGCGTAACAAAGTTAACGGCGCGCTGAAAACCCTGAAAGAGAACGGCACCTATAACGAAATCTACAAAAAATGGTTCGGTACCGAGCCTAAATAATTTCACCTGACTTCAGGTTTGTAACGCCCGGTGGCGCTTACGCTTACCGGGCCTACGTTTTTCGTTTTTCACCACGGTATACAGGAATACATCATGCAGTTTGACTGGAGCGCCATCTGGCCTGCCATTCCACTCTTGCTTGAAGGCGCTAAAATGACCCTGTGGATTTCGGTCCTCGGTCTGGTTGGCGGGTTGATTATCGGTCTTGTCGCCGGTTTCGCCCGCACCTACGGTGGCTGGATTGCAAATCACATCGCACTGGTTTTCATCGAAGTGATCCGCGGCACACCCATTGTGGTGCAGGTCATGTTCATCTACTTCGCCCTGCCGATGGCCTTCACCGATCTGCGCATCGACCCGTTCAGCGCCGCCGTTGTCACCATCATGATCAACTCCGGCGCCTACATTGCGGAAATTACCCGCGGTGCGGTGCTGTCGATTCATAAAGGATTCAGTGAAGCTGGCCTGGCGTTAGGTCTTTCCCGTCGCGAAACGATCCGCCACGTTATTCTGCCGCTGGCGCTGCGCCGCATGCTGCCGCCGCTGGGTAACCAGTGGATCATCAGCATCAAAGACACCTCGCTGTTTATTGTTATCGGCGTGGCCGAGCTGACCCGTCAGGGCCAGGAGATCATCGCGGGTAACTTCCGCGCCCTGGAAATCTGGAGTGCGGTCGCCGTTGTCTACCTGATTATCACGCTTGTCCTGAGCTTTGTTCTGCGTCGTCTTGAAAGAAGGATGAAAATCCTGTGATTGAATTTAAAAACGTTTCCAAGCACTTTGGCCCAACCCAGGTGTTGCACAATATCGATTTGAACATCAGGCAGGGAGAAGTGGTGGTGATCATCGGGCCGTCCGGTTCCGGTAAATCCACCCTGCTGCGCTGCATTAACAAGCTTGAGGAGATCACCAGCGGCGATTTGATCGTCGATGGTCTGAAGGTTAACGATCCGAAAGTGGACGAGCGCCTGATCCGCCAGGAAGCGGGCATGGTGTTCCAGCAGTTCTACCTGTTCCCGCACCTCACGGCGCTGGAAAACGTGATGTTTGGTCCTCTGCGCGTGCGCGGGGCCAGCAAAGCGGCAGCGGAAGCGCTGGCAAAAGATCTGCTGGCGAAGGTTGGTCTGGCGGAGCGTGCCCACCACTATCCTTCCGAGCTGTCCGGCGGCCAGCAGCAGCGCGTGGCCATTGCCCGTGCGCTGGCGGTGAAGCCAAAGATGATGCTGTTCGATGAGCCAACGTCGGCACTCGACCCGGAGCTGCGTCACGAAGTGCTGAAAGTTATGCAGGATCTGGCGGAAGAAGGCATGACGATGGTCATCGTTACCCACGAAATCGGCTTTGCCGAAAAAGTGGCGTCCCGTCTGATCTTCATTGATAAGGGCCGCATCGCGGAAGACGGTAATCCGCAGACGCTGATTGCGAACCCACCAAGCCAGCGCCTTCAGGAGTTCCTGCAACACGTCTCCTGATAACCACACACAGAGCCGGGCATGCCCGGCTTTTTTATGCCGGATTGTTCCCAAAAACTGCCCTCCGCTCCGCGCGCTCTATACTTATCATTTTGCACGATATTTTTGTCGGAGGACGCCGTGCCGTGGATCCTGTTACTCCTGTTTAGCCTGTTTAGCGCGCCGTCGCTCGCCGTAACCCTTCCCGGCGTCACCACCGGAGCCACCGCCACCCAGCAAAATGCGCCGCCAGAACCGGATGCTGAAAAGAAAAAAGCTGCCTACAGCGCGCTTGCCGACGTGCTTGAGAACGACACGTCCCGGCAGGAGCTGATCGATCAGCTGAGGAAGGTGGCCGCCACGCCGCCTCAGGATCCGGTTCCTGCTATTGCGCCGCCGGAAGCCGAAGAAGAAAAAACGGTGCTGGAAAACGTCACCGACATCAGTCGCCGCTACGGGGAAGCCCTGTCGTCGCGTTTTGCCCAGCTCTATCGCAACCTGGTTGGCACCTCACATAAGCCTTTTAATCCTCACACCTTTTCCGCCGCCGCCACCCAGTTTGCTATTCTGGCTGGTGCCGTCTTCATTTTTTACTGGCTGTTGCGCCTGTCTGTCTGGCCGCTTTACCGGAAAATGGGACAGTGGGGACGCAAAAAGAATCAGCATAAAAGCAGCTGGCTGCATCTTCCGGCAATGATTACCGGGGCGTTCGTCATCGATTTACTGCTGCTGGCCCTGACGCTGTTTGTCGGTCAGCTGCTGGCTGACCGCCTTAATACCGGAAACAAAACCATCGCGTTTCAGCAGGGACTGTTCCTCAATGCGTTTGCCCTGATTGAGTTCTTTAAAGCCCTCCTGCGGTTGATCTTCTGCCCACGCGTGCCGGACCTTCGCCCCTTCGCCATTTCGGATCAGAGCGCCAAATACTGGGCGGTGCGGCTTAGCGTGCTGAGCGGGTTGATTGGTTATGGCTTGTTGGTTGCCGTGCCGATTATTTCCAACCAGGTTAACGTGCAGTTCGGGGCGCTGGCGAACGTGCTGATCATGCTGTGCATTACCGTCTGGGCGCTGTACCTCATCTTCCACAATAAAAAAGCGATCACCGACAGCCTGCTGCACCTGGCCGATCGCTCCCTCTCCTTTTTCAGCCTCTTTATTCGCGCCTTTGCGCTGGTGTGGCACTGGCTGGCCAGCGCCTATTTTATTGTGCTCTGTTTCTTCTCCCTGTTCGACCCGGGCAATAGCCTGAAATTTATGATGGGGGCGACGTTCAAAAGCCTGGCGATTATCGGCATTGCGGCCTTTGTCTCTGGCCTGCTTTCCCGCTGGCTGTCGAAAACGATCACCCTGTCGCCGCAGGTTCAGCGTAACTACCCGGAACTGCAAAAGCGGGTGAATGGCTGGATGACCGTATCCCTGAAGGTGGCGCGTATTCTGACGGTCTGCGTGGCAATTATGCTGCTGCTGAACGCGTGGGGGCTGTTTGATTTCTGGAACTGGCTGCATAACGGCGCGGGGGAAAAGACCGTTGATATTCTTATTCGTATCGCGCTGATCCTGTTTTTCTCCGCCGTCGGCTGGACGCTGCTGGCAAGCCTTATCGAAAACCGTCTGGTGTCGGATGTCCACGGCAGGCCGCTACCGAGCGCCCGCGCCCGCACGCTGCTAACCCTGTGCCGCAACGCGCTGGCGGTGATCATCAGTACCATCACCATCATGATTGTGCTGTCGGAAATCGGCGTGAATATCGCCCCGCTGCTGGCGGGTGCCGGTGCGCTGGGGCTGGCGATCTCCTTCGGTTCTCAGACGCTGGTGAAGGATATTATCACCGGCATTTTTATCCAGTTTGAGAACGGGATGAATACCGGGGATCTGGTGACCATCGGTCCGCTCACCGGCACGGTCGAGAGGATGTCCATTCGCTCCGTCGGCGTGCGTCAGGATACCGGCGCGTACCACATTATTCCGTGGTCATCGATCACCACCTTTGCCAACTTTGTGCGCGGCATTGGTTCGGTGGTGGCGAATTATGATGTCGATCGTCACGAAGATGCAGATAAGGCGAAGCAGGCGCTGCGGGATGCGGTGAACGAACTGATGGAGATGGAGGATATTCGCGGGCTGGTGATTGGTGAACCATCGTTCGCGGGCATCGTCGGGCTGACGAACACTGCCTTTACCCTGCGCGTGTCGTTCACCACCCAGCCGCTGAAGCAGTGGACGGTGCGCTTCGCCCTCGACAGCATGGTGAAAAAACACTTCGATCTGGCGAACGTGAGAGCGCCGGTGCAGACGTATCAGGTATTGTCGCCGCCCGCTTCGCCGCTCCCTCCGCAGGAGCCGACGCTGTAAACGAGCCGGGTGGCGGCTTCGCCTTACCCGGCCAGAGAAACGATTATTTGCGGCGTTTGTTATCGTCCATAAAGGACCAGGCAATAAAGCGGCTCTGCTTCTGGCCCTGCGCCATCTCTTTTTTAACCACTTTCACCGCGCCGACGTCGGTCAGCGCGCGGTAAAGCGGCGGCAGGTTATCGCCACGGGAGACCAGCGTGGTAAACCATTTCACCTGACGACCGAAGCCCTTACTCTCGGCAATCATGCGCAGAATAAATGCCACTTCCCCGCCCTCGCACCACAGCTCCTGCTGCTGGCCGCCAAAGTTCAGCGCGCCATCTTCAGCCTGGCCCAGGTTACGCCGCTTGCGTTCACTTCCCGCACGAGCAGAGGCGGCGGAGTCGTGGAATGGCGGGTTGCACAGGGTGGCATCATATTGTTCGTTCTTATGAATAATGCCGTTGAAAATAGCAGCGGCATCCTTCTGACGACGCAGACGAACGGCCCGGCTTAACCCCGGGTTAGCGTTGATAATGGCCTGCGCGCTGGCGAAGGCCTCAGCACCGATCTCGCTGCCGGTAAACCGCCACTGATATTCATGTGCGCCTATCAGGGGGTAGATCAGGTTCGCGCCCGTACCGATATCAAGCACGGTGGCCTGTTTTGGCACCACGCCGCCATTGTCATCCGCCAGCAGATCGGCAAGATGATGGACGTAATCCGCACGTCCTGGCACCGGTGGGCAGAGAAAGCCATCCGGGATGTCCCAGTGCGTAACGCCATAAAAATGGGCCAGCAGCGCTTTGTTCAGCGTCTTAACCGCCAGCGGATCGGCAAAGTTTACCGACGGTTCACCGGCTGGTGTCTGAACAATAAAATCCTGCAATTCCGGGCAGCTCAGGCACAGGGCTTTCATGTCGTAGCGGCTACGGTGGCGGTTACGCGGGTGCAATCCCGGCTTTTGGGAAGTCATGGCATTCTCCTTTAAACAGCCGCGTAAGATACCCTGTGACGGCGCGGGGGTAAATATCTGTCTGAGTCGCACAAAAAAACGACAAAAATCAGCGACCTGTATGTCTATGATCTGTCAACAAATTGTCAGAATTTATCGTTCAAAAAATAAGCAGATCATCATCAAATTTTTGCGCTAAATCACACGCGTCAGGCTTCTAAACTTAAGAGGAATCACCTGTTGTTTCCCCTGAGGATGTGATTATGAAAAAATATCTGACCTTTATTATTGCGGGTGCGCTGGCAGGCGCATCGTTCTCAGCCTGGTCCGTTCAACCTCTGACCGACAGCAACGACACCAGCCAGCTACGTGCGGCGGGGACGGTCTCTGTCAGCCGGGCAAGCAACCTTGATGACCTTCAGGACAAGCTGGCCGAAAAAGCGCGTCAGGAAGGGGCTAAAGGCTTCGTGGTGAACGCTGCCGGTGGCGATAACCATATGTACGGCACCGCGACCATCTATAAATAATCGATTCCTTCCCACACTGCATCTGCCAGGCAGATGCAGTTCTCATTCCCTTCCTTCGCCTTGACTGTGCGTTTTTTAACCCCATATTAAGATGAATGGCTTAAACAGATCAGGAGAACATGATGGCTTCCGGCTGGGCGAATGACGACGCCGTTAACGAACAGATCAACAGTACTATTGAAGATGCGGTCGCGCGTGCTCGCGGTGAAATTCCACGCGGCGAAAGTTTGACGGAATGCGAAGAGTGCGGAGATCCGATTCCTGAGGCACGGCGTAAAGCCATTCCTGGCGTACGGCTATGTATTGCCTGTCAGCAGGAGAAAGATTCGAAAAATGCGACACATTCAGGATATAATCGCAGAGGATCGAAAGACAGCCAGTTACGTTGACTTTCCTTTACCGAAGTTAACCGCGCCAGCCGTTTACTTTACGCTCACGACTTTTAGCGAAACGCGTAGCAAATCGTGCCCTTCCGATGGCTTCTGTAAAGCGCATCCACAAGAAGTGTCAATTCCGCTTCTGAATTTATTAATAATCAATAAGTTATTTGTCATTCAATTTTTTTGAGCAACCACGTCAATTCTCTTCGATTTTATCTTCCGCTAAAAACCGTGATACTTATCACATCGACGGAACATCGTCCCTTTAACAGAATAACCTGCGAGAATTGACCTATGAAAACCATCAAATATGCTGTTGCCGCTGTTGCCCTGTCCGCTCTCTCTTTCGGCGCTTTCGCCGTAGAGCCAGTCTCCTCTACTCAGGCACAGGATCTGAACAAAATCGGGGTGGTGAGTGCTGAAGGCGCGACCACGCTGGACGGTCTGGAAGCCAAACTGGCGGAAAAAGCAGCCGCTGCCGGCGCAAGTGGATACACCATCACGTCCACTAACGGTAATAACAAACTGAGCGGTACTGCGGTTATCTACAAGTAATCGAACGAATTATGCTCCACCCTCACCATACCCTCTGGTGAGATGCTCCAACCCTCATTGACCCTGTTGTTGTTACCCTTGTTTGCCCGTCCGCCACTGGACGGGCTTTTTTTTGCTTAAAACGACTGTGCCACACGCTGCAATCCGGCTTCCACGGATGCCACTTCCCCTGCCGCCAGCAGGCAGCAGGCCATTTGCAGCTTGATCGACTGAGGAACCGGCACCTTTCCGGCCAGACACTGTACGATCCAGTGCGCGGTGACCTGCGGATCTTTTGACTCGGGCAAGATCACATCGCAGTTCTCTTCCCCACGTTCCAGTACGACCCGCGTCCCGGCAGGCTCAATCAGCATCAGCTGTGGACAACGCTGCGGGTTGGCATAAACCTCCCCTTCCGTCCCGTGCATCAGCAGCGCCCGCCCGCCGATTTCGGCAAAAAATTGTCCGACCCGCGTCACGTACTCCGGATGGGAGACGCTGGAAAGACGTAGCGCGGCGTCTTCGGCAAACGGCGTCGCCAGCTTCGCCAGGGTGTGGGCGCTGTTACGTACTCCCATTCGCCATCGCATGTCCAGCTGCTTTTCCAGCGGCGGGCAGAGCGCGCGCACGGGAATATAGACCGGCTGGTTCCCCTCCAGTTTGGCCTGCGCCTGGCCAGCATGGAGAGTAGGTTCGATGCCTAATAATTCCAGAATGGTTTCTGTCAGCACGCGCGTTGGATCTTCGCTCACGCCATGCACCACCACCGGGAAACCGAGTTTCTGCAACAGAATAGCCAGCAGCGGCGTGAGGTTTGCCTGCTTACGCGCGCCATTGTAGGTCGGGATCACTATCGGCATCGGCTTCGTGACGGGCGGGGTTAAACGCATCGTCTGCGACTGCATGGCCTCATAAAAACCCCGCATCTCCGCCTCACCTTCCCCTTTGATGCGCAGCGCAATCAGAATGCCGCCCATTTCCAGCTCCGGCACGTCGCCATTCAGCATATGCGTGTACAACGCACGGGCCGTTTCCTGGTCCAGATCGCGAGCATGGTTTTTCCCACGCCCTACCTCTTTGATAATTTTGCGGTAATCCACGACATTTCTCCTGACAGCATCATCTTGTTAACAATATAGCCCGATGGACACGCACCCGATAGTGTTTTGTGATCATTATCAACCTGCTGTTTTCAGATAAAAAAATAAACTCAAGCATTATTTGCAATATTTGTGATTGGGACAAAAGATTCGTCTCTGTCCTTTTTTTGATTAAATAAACATCGAAAAGTCATTAAAGGTCAACGGTGAAAACGTCCAGGCAACGTTTTTGCCAGAAACACATCGGGATTTACTATGAACAAGGTTGCATTAGGGTTGTTTATCGCCGCAACGGTGGGATGTTCTGCATCTGCATTTGCGGCAACCAACGGTGAAGGGCAGATTAATTTCACCGGAGAAATTATCGATTCTGCTTGCCAGGTCGTGAATGGATTAAGTAATCCATTAGATGTTCAGTTGGGAAAAGTATCTAAAACGGTATTTACCGGTGCAGGCTCTACCAGCACATTAACGAAGTTTGATATTAAGTTAACCAATTGTCCGGAAACCGTAACCTCGGCAGCGATTAACTTCGGTGGTACCCCGGATGCGGATAATAATGCTGCGCTGGCGTTAACGCCCGATACCGATGCGGCTACCGGTGTGGCTATTCAGCTGGTTGACACGTCCGGGCAGCCTGTCAGCCTATATACCCCTTCGAAGCAATATCCTTTAGCCTCCGGCACGGCGGTTAACGATCTGGAGTTCGGTGCGCGTTATATTCAAACCCAGGCGGCAGTCACCGCGGGCCCTGCTAACTCTGTATCAACCTTCACCGTTATTTATAACTGATCTTATCAATCCTGAGATATTAATGCTTTTGCGAGCATTAATATCTCATCTTTTTATTGAGAAATCTTTATGCGCCACGGTTATTTGCTGAGCACTCTTTTACTGGTAGCAGCCTCGGCACAGGCGGGGGTCGTGATTAATGGCACCCGGCTGGTCTATCAGGGAGATAAAAAGGAATCATCTCTCGGTCTTTCAAACCCGGATACCACGGATTATCTGGTGCAGTCCTGGGTCGATTCTGGCGGTAAAAACCAGGCCAAAGCCCCGTTCCTGATCACCCCGCCGCTTTTTCGACTGGATGCGAAAGAGGATAACGTCCTGCGCGTAGTCCGTACGGGAGGAAATTTACCGGAAGACAGGGAATCTCTGTACTGGCTGAATATTAAAGCGATCCCGTCCTCGAAGCATGTCGTAGGGGTAAATACGCTGCAAATTGCCATTAATACCCGCATTAAATTGCTCTATCGCCCGTCAGCGGTAAAAGGCAGACCAGAAGATGTGGCCGATAAACTTGAATGGCATCGCGAAGGGAATGATTTAGTGGTGAATAATCCCACACCTTTCTTTATGAATTTTCAGACCGTCACCCTGAATGGTCAGAAAGTCAAAAAAGCCACCTGGGCTGTGCCGAAAACTGAAACGCATTTTGCTTTACCTGGCAACGTCGGAGGTTCTACCGTCGCGTATTCCATTATTACCGATTACGGCAGCATCAGTCAGACATGGTCTAAACCCGTTCATTAATCGTATTACCCGGTAATAAAATCATCATGTACAGCCATAAAAAGCCGTTCACCTGCCGATTTTCGTCATTGCTGATGGCTATTTGTTGCCTGGCAATGGCGATCTTTGCGCAGCAGGTTTTGGCTGATGATTATTTTAACCCTGCCCTGCTGGACATTGATAACCCGCAGCAGGGAAAGACCGATCTGTCTGTCTATGAAAAAGGTCCCGGCCAGGCGCCAGGTAAATATCAGGTCGCGATCTTTATCAATAACAATAAAATTGATACCCGCGACGTGACCTTCAACTTAGTTAAAGATCCACAGGGCACCAGCACGCTCCAGCCTTGTTTTACACTGGACGAATTAAAGAGCCTCGGGATCAAAACGCAAAAATATCCGCAGCTGAGGGCAGAAGGTCAGTGCGCCGATCTACACGCCATCCCTTCGGCATCCGCGACCTTTCGCGTGCGCAATCAGCAGCTGCTGCTGAGCATTCCGCAAAAGGCGCTCGGTCAGGTTCCTCGCGGTTACATCGACCCGAAAGAGTTTGACGAAGGGATCAACGCGGGCCTGCTTAATTACAGCGTCAACGCCAGCCAGAGCCATGCGCGCCAGCAGGGTGAAGAGAATAGCAGCAGCCAGTACGTTAACCTGCGTCCCGGCTTCAACATCGGGGCATGGCGCGTTCGTAACTACTCCACCTGGAATCGCAGCACCACGGGTCATGAGGAGGAACAGAAATTCACCTCCGTTTATACCTATGCGCAACGCGATATTGTGGCGATGAAAAGTGACGTGACGGTGGGCCAAAGCACCTCACCTTCCGACGTTTTTGACAGCGTGCCCTATACCGGCGTGGAGCTAAAATCCGACAGCGACATGCTGCCGGACAGCGAGAAAGGCTATGCCCCTATTATTCGCGGCAGCGCCCACAGCAATGCGCTGGTGATGGTCCGCCAGAACGGGTACGTAATTTATCAGAATACGGTCGCGCCGGGTGCGTTCGAGATTAACGACCTCTACCCCACCGGCAGCAGCGGCGACCTTCAGGTCACGGTGAAAGAAACAGACGGCAGCGAAAGCCACTTCGTGGTGCCGTTTGCCTCCGTGCCGGTATTGCAGCGTGAAAAAAACCTGCGCTACAGCGTAACCGCCGGGCGTTATCGCTCTTATGACAAAGACGTTGAAAAGACCCCGTTTGCCCAGGGAAGCGCCATCTACGGTTTACCCTTCGGCTTCACGGTCTACGGCGGCGTGCAGCAGAGTAACCATTATCAGTCACAGGCGATTGGCGCCGGGAAAAACATGGGCGATCTGGGGGCGTTCTCCATTGACGTAACCCGCGCCAGAGCTCTGTTGAAAAAACAGCAGTCCAGCAAGGGCCAGTCATGGCGCATCCGTTACAGCAAAGATTTCGCCGGTTCGGGCACCAACTTTACCCTTGCGGGCTATCGCTATAACAGCAAAGGGTTTTACACCCTGGACAACACCATGGAGTCATATACCCGCTCCGACAACTGGTCTGCACCGCAGCAGCGCCGCGAGCGAACCGAAGCCACCATCGACCAGACGCTGCCGGAAGGCTGGGGATCCGTCACCCTGAGCATGGTGAAAGAGACGTACTGGAGTCAGAGCCAGAACATGACCTCGATGAGCGTCAGCTACAACAATAGCTGGCACGGGGTGAGCTACAGCCTCAGCTACAGCATGAACAAAAACACCCAGGACAGCGATGAAGACGGTAACGAGGTGACAAACGACAACCAGTTCTCGCTGAGCGTCTCGGTGCCGCTGGACCGCTGGATGCATAACACCTGGGCCACCTACAACCTGAACAACACCAAAGACGGCACGACGCAGAACATCGGCCTGAACGGCACGGCGCTGAAAGAGGACAACCTGAACTGGAACATCCAGGAAGGGCTGAGCAGCACCGGCAGCGGTAACTCCACCAGCATCAACGCCGATTACAAAGCGACCTATGGCGAAGTGAGCGCAGGCGTCAGTCAGGATAAGTATCAGCAGACCCTGAACGTCGGTTTGCAGGGCGGCGTGGTTGCCCATGCGAACGGAATAACCCTGAGCCAGCCGCTCGGTGACACCATCGCGCTGGTGAAAGCGCCGGGCACGCACGGAACCCATATCACGAACCAGACGGGCGTCGAGACCGACTTCCGCGGCTACACCGTCGTGCCGTTTGTTACCGCGTATCGCCGCAACACCATCGCGCTGGATACCGAAACGCTACCGGACAACGCCGACGTCACCCACGCGGCGCAGATCGTGACGCCAACCCGCGGGGCCGTGGTGCGCGCCAGCTTTAACACCCGCGTGGGTAACCGCGTCCTGATGATGCTTACGCAAAAGGGTAAACCGCTGCCCTTCGGCGCAACGGTCACCACCGAAGATAAGGACAGCGAATTTATTGTCGGGAATGACGGCCAGACCTACCTCTCTGGTCTGCCGCAGCAAGGGCATCTCTACGTTTCCTGGGGACAGGGGGCGAACGAGCACTGCGTCGCTGACTATGCGCTAACGGATGAGAAAGAGCAAACCAGCATCATTAACGCTGCCGCGCAGTGTCACTGATCCACCGTTCAGGCTAACGATTATGCAAATGATTAAACAGTGCTTTTTCTTACTGGTTCTGGGAACCGCCGCGTTATTTATGCCGCATGCGAAGGCGACCTGCACCACGCCGGATCTGCCCAAAATGATTAACATGGCCTCCATTTCTGTCCCGACGACGCTGGCGGTTGGTGCAACCATTCCGGGTACAGAGCAGAGCGTTCATGTTGCCGGGCACTGCGATCAGAGTATCGACAGCGGACTGGAAATTGTCTCGTGTTACTACGGTACCGGAGCGGAAATTCCGGGGCTGAAGGGAGTATACGAATCCGGCGTACCGGGTGTCGGGGTCGCATTGATGAACGATCAGGGTCAGCGAATCAGCGGAGCAGGCGGAGTACAGTGCGATTCACGCGGAACGCCTGTTGGCTATGTTTCTGGCGATGGCACACAGTCGTTTAACTTTGACGTCACGCTTGAACTGGTCAAAACAAGCGACGCCGTGACCTCCGGCACGCTGGTGCAGTCTCAGACCGAATTTGGCATTGGCGTTTTCGGTCACGAAGGGATCGGCAGCCCTAACCATATTGCGTATGCAGGTAACGTCATTTTGCATCAGGTCACCTGCTCTGTTTCGCCAAAAAATCTCACCGTTAATTTGGGTGATTTTCCCGTCAGTGATTTTATGAGCGTGGGTTTTTTATCCAGCCCCGCTCAAACGTTTAATATCACCGTTAACTGTGACACAACCGTTCAGCCTGAGCTAAAAATCACCAGTGCTAACGGCTACGAGACGGCATTCGAGGGGGTGATCAAACTGACGAAGCAGACAGGCATGGCAACGGGCGTCGGGGTGAGAATGCTGTTTGATGACCGCATTGCGACCTTTGATACCTACGTCAACACCCAAAGCCAGGCCGTTGCCAATGAAACGCTGGATATCCCCTTTCAGGTTCGCTACGAGCAGATCAGCGATGTGGTGACGCCCGGCCCCGCCAACACCGTAGCAACCATCACTCTCGCCTATAAGTGACCGACATGAAAAAGACAATCGCGTTTCTGACGATGGGCTTACTGGCCCAGGCCCACGCAGACGATATTCAGATCCAGATGACGGGAAATATTTACGCCAATACCTGCATCATTGACAGCGCCAGCCGCAACCTGACGGTGGACTTAGGCCAGGCGGTGTCGGGCAGTTTTAAAGACGTGGGGGATACCGGCGAGTGGAAAGACTTTTCCCTGTCAGTATCCCACTGCCCGCCAAGCCTCGCGCTTGCCACCGCCTACTTCTATGGCCAGGCAGACAGCACGCACCCCACTAAATTCGCCAATATCGGTAGCGCAAAGGGGCTGGCGCTGGAGCTGGCAGACCGGCAGGACAATATTCTCATCGCTCCGCAGGCGAGCTTTAATGCGGTGATTAATCAAAACGATCACACGGCAACCTTTCCCCTGTCCGCGCGCTACTACACCACCTCAATGCCCGTCACTGCCGGGACGTTCAGCAGCGTGATTCAGGTGACATTCACTTACCAGTAGGACCGCGCCTCTTTGCACGGATGCTTTTTGTACGCCCGGCAGAGGGTTTTGCCGGGCGTTTTTTTACCTCCGGCACTTCTGGCTGCTCAATCGGGAAGATCGGCAGCGCATTCAGCAGCCGTTGGCCGTAGTTTTTGGTGAGCAGTCGTTTGTCATAAATCACCACCTCGCCCCAGCAGCCGTGGCTACGGATCAAACGCCCGACCTGCTGAATAAGGTTAAACGACGCCGCAGGCAGGCTTTGCACTTCAAATGGATAACGGTTCAGGCTTTTCAGCCATTCGCCTTCGGTGATCACCACCGGGCTGTCGATGGGCGGGAAGGCAATTTTATGGATATGCACCTGCGTCAGGTAGTCACCTTTCAAATCAAGCCCTTCCGCAAAGGACTGTAACCCCACCAGCACGCTGCGCTCGCCGTTATCAATGCGTTTACGGTGGGTTTCCACCAGCCGATAACGCGGCTGATCGCCCTGCACCAGCAGGAGCAAGCGCAGATCGGTGACGTGCTCCAGGAAGCGTTGCATCGCGCGGCCGCTGGCAAACAGCACCAGCATACCGGGGTATTTTTTACTCTCAACCTGCTCGCGGAAGTAGGCCGCCATTTCCGCAATATGCTGCTCTTCGTTATCGATAAGCGGCTCATAGTTCGTGCGCGGGATCACCAGCTTGCCCTGCTCACAGTGGTTGAACGGCGAGTCCAGGGCCACAAAACGGTCCCCCGCTTTCTCTTTCAGGCCGCTCATTTCCTGCAACCTTGAGAAGCTGTTCAGTGAACGCAGGGTCGCCGATGTCACTACCACGTGCGGCACGCTGCGCCAGATCAGCTTTTCCAGCTGATCGGCCACGCGGATGCCCACGCAGTGGAAGAAAAGATGTACCTGCCCGTCTCGCACTTCGCGGGTGGCCCACTTTGTCACCGGCGCGCCGGACGCCTGCGCCATTGAGGCCAGCCGCCAGAGTTTGCTCTGCGCCTCAAACATGCCCAGCGCACGGTTCATTTGCAGCAGAATGCGGTGCAAACGCACCACGTCATGGGTACCGGTTTTCTCGCTGAGATCGTTTAAGAACATCTCCGCCAGCCCGCGCAGCTTTTCAAGGTGCTTCGCCAGCTGCTGACAAATTTCCATCACTTCCTGCGGCAACTCACCCATCGCAAAGCGGTGTTCCGCCTCCTGTGTGGCGGGGAGATACAGGTTAAGAATATTATTCAGCGAGGCGATGAGGCCGTACACCTCTTCACAGTGCTCGCTCAACCGCTCCGGAACCGCCAGCGGCGGCGTGGTTTTCGGGCGGAACTGCTCCATGCAGGTTGCCACCAGCTTACAGAACAGATCCAGTTGCAGGCGAAACCACGGGGCGGTAATTTCCGCGCTCATCTCCAGCGCATCCCGCGCCACGTCGGGCAGATGATGACCTTCATCGAGCACCAGGAGCAGGTTTTTGGGCTCCGGCAGAACCGCTTCACTCTCCAGTGCGGCCATCACCAGCGCATGGTTGGCGACAACCACCTCCGCTTCCTGAATCTCACGCCGGGCAACAAAGAAAGGGCACTCGCGGTAGTAGTGACAGTTGCGGTTCAGGCAGCTCGCTTTATCGGTGCTGAGCCTGTGCCACAGGTCGTCGCCGATCGCCTGGCTGGTGTGATCCCGCAGGCCGTCCCACCTGTAGCCGTCGAGATCGGCCTTCAGCTTTGCGCACTGCTCCTGCTCCGCCTTGTTGTTTGGCGTCAGCTCGTCATCAAGAAACGCGAGCAGATCCTGCTGGGAGGGTTCACTGCTGGCCAGCGCCGCCAGATTGCGCGGGCAGACGTAGCGCCCGCGACCAAAGGCGGCGGTGAAGCGTAAATCGGGGATAATTTTGCGCAGCAGCGGCAAATCTTTGCTGAAGATCTGATCCTGCAAGGCCACGTTGGCGGTGCTGACCACCAGCGTTTTGTCCTCCTCCCGCGCGATGGCGATGCCGGGAATGAGATACGACAGGGTTTTCCCGACGCCGGTCGGGGCTTCAATCGCCAGATGTCGCCCGTCGTCCCCGGCGAGCGTTTTTGCCACGTCGGCAATCATCTGCCGCTGCGGCGCTCGGGGGATAAAATCGGGGATCTGCTGCTGTAGCGCCTTATACCAGGCGCCTATTTGCGCTTTCAGCGCAGCGGTTAAAGCCATCGGAAAACCTGAAATACTGTATAAACAGCCACTATTGTGGCACTTTCTCTCCGCTGCCGCAAAAAGAAAAGCCCGGCTTTACGACCGGGCTTCCAGATTACTGCGGGTTAGCAGGTTTACGCGGGCGGCGTCGGCGCTGCCCCTCGCCTGCCGGTTTCCCTTCGCCGCTACGCCACGGGTTTTCACCGGCTGGTTTGCTGTCGTTATTACGACGCGGCGGTTTGCCCGAAGATTTCGGCGCGCCACCTTCTGAACGGCGCGGCTGCTGACCGCGACCACCGCCGCCCTGACCGCGCCCGCCACCCTGACGACCGTTCTGAATTGGCTCGGCTTTGATCGACGGGTCCACTTCATAGCCCGGGGTTTCAATGCGCGGGATCTCTTTCTTCAGCAGGCGTTCAATGTCGCGTAGAAGCTTGTGTTCATCCACGCAAACCAGAGAGAGCGCTTCCCCGGTTGCCGCCGCACGGCCGGTACGGCCGATACGGTGAACGTAATCTTCCGGCACGTTTGGCAGCTCGTAGTTCACCACGTGCGGCAGCTCTTCGATATCCAGACCGCGTGCGGCGATGTCGGTCGCCACCAGCACGCGAATGTCGCCAGATTTAAAGTCCGCCAGCGCGCGGGTACGCGCGCCCTGGCTCTTGTTGCCGTGGATCGCCGCGCTGCGGATGCCGTCTTTATTCAGCTGTTCCGCCAGGTGGTTGGCGCCGTGCTTGGTGCGGGTAAAGACCAGCACCTGCTGCCAGTTGCCCTGACCGATCATCTGAGAGAGCAGTTCCCGCTTGCGCTTCTTATCCACAAAGTGAACGTGCTGCGTCACCTGCTCGGAGGCGGTGTTGCGGCGCGCGACTTCCACTTCCAGCGGGTTATGCAGCAGCTTTTCCGCCAGCGCCTTGATCTCGTCGGAGAAGGTCGCGGAGAAGAGCAGGTTCTGACGACGCGTCGGCAGCTTCGCCAGCACGCGACGAATGTCGTGGATGAAGCCCATGTCCAGCATACGGTCGGCTTCGTCCAGCACCAGGATTTCGATGTTATCGAGCTTCACCGCGTTCTGGTGTTCCAGATCCAGCAGACGTCCCGGTGTTGCCACCAGCACGTCCACGCCGCCGCGCAGCTTCATCATCTGCGGGTTAATGCTTACCCCGCCGAAAACTACCAGCGAACGAATGTTGAGGTAGCGGCTGTATTCACGCACGTTCTCGCCAATCTGGGCCGCCAGCTCGCGGGTTGGGGTGAGGATCAGCGCACGCACCGGACGACGGCCTTTGGCGTGCGGCTGGTTTTTTACCAACAGCTCCAGCAGCGGCAGGGTAAAGCCCGCGGTCTTACCGGTACCGGTCTGCGCGCTTGCCATCAGGTCACGGCCCTGCAAAACGGCCGGAATGGCCTGCTGCTGGATAGGGGTTGGCTCAACGTAGCCCTGCTCTGCGATGGCGCGCAGAATTTCCGGGTTCAGACCAAGGGAATCAAAAGACATAAAAACTCCGAACCGCCCCGACCATCACAGGTGTAGTTTTCAGGGAGATATAACGAATAGAAGGACAAAAACCACAATGTCGCGAAGGAGCGGAGTGTAGCAGCTTTTGTGACGTGGCGCATAAAATATCCCCGGCGATGACTCGACGTTTGCGCAAATCAGGCATAATCTTAATCAATCGATTGATTAATTTTTAATGCTGCTATGAATACAACCCCAACGACAACCAAAGGCGAACAGGCGAAAAGTCAGCTTATCGCCGCCGCGCTGGCGCAGTTTGGCGAGTATGGTCTGCATGCCACCACGCGGGATATCGCCGCTCAGGCCGGGCAGAATATTGCGGCCATCACCTACTATTTTGGCTCAAAAGAGGATTTATACCTCGCCTGCGCCCAGTGGATCGCGGATTTTATCGGCACCAGCTTTCGCCCGCACGTGGAAGAAGCCACCGCGCTGTTCAGCCAGCCAGAGCCTGACCGGGCTGCCATCCGCCAGCTGATCCTTAACGCCTGTCACAACATGATCCGCCTGCTGACGCACGACGATACGCTGAACCTGAGCAAATTTATCTCCCGCGAGCAGCTCTCCCCCACTGCCGCGTACCAGCTGGTGCACGATCAGGTGATCGCCCCGATGCACAGCCATCTGACCCGGCTGATCGCCGCCTATACCGGACGGGACGCGAGCGATACCGACACCATTTTGCATACCCACGCCCTGCTGGGCGAAGTGCTCGCCTTCCGTCTGGGGCGTGAGACCATCCTGTTACGTACGGGCTGGACACAATTCGATGAGGATAAAGCCGCGCAAATTAGCCAGGTCATTACCTGTCACGTTGATCTGATCCTGCAAGGCTTAACGCAAAGGAGCCAGAAGTCATGAAAAAACCTGTCGCCATCATTCTGGTGGTTGTTGTCTTGCTTGCCGCGGGAACAGGCGGCTGGCTGTGGTATCAGAGCCAGCAGGATCGTGGCCTGACGCTGTATGGCAACGTGGATATCCGCACCGTGAACATGAGCTTCCGCGTTGGCGGACGGCTGGCCTCGCTGAACGTTGACGAAGGCGATGCCATCAAAGCCGGGCAGACGCTGGGGATGCTGGACAAAGCCCCGTTTGAGAACGCGCTGATGCAGGCAAAAGCAGGCGTCTCCGTCGCACAGGCGAAATACGACCTGATGCTGGCGGGCTATCGTGACGAAGAGATCTCCCAGGCGGCCGCTGCCGTTAAGCAGGCAAAAGCCGCCTATGACTATGCGCAGAATTTTTATAACCGTCAGCAAGGCTTATGGAAAAGCCGTACTATTTCCGCCAACGACCTGGAAAATGCGCGCTCATCCCGCGACCAGGCACAGGCGACGCTGAAATCTGCCCAGGATAAGCTAAGCCAGTACCGCACCGGTAACCGTGCGCAGGACATTGCCCAGGCGAAGGCCAGCCTTGAGCAGGCGCAGGCGCAGTTAGCCCAGGCGGAGCTGGATCTGCACGACACCACGTTAATCGCCCCGTCTGACGGCACGCTGATGACCCGCGCCGTGGAGCCGGGCAGCATGCTCAGCGCGGGCAGCACCGTGTTAACGCTCTCCTTAACCCGTCCGGTGTGGGTGCGCGCTTACATTGATGAGCCGAATCTTGGCCAGATGCAGCCGGGCCGCGAACTGCTGCTCTATACCGACGGTCGCCCGGACAAGCCTTATCACGGCAAAGTGGGCTTCGTCTCCCCTACCGCCGAGTTCACGCCAAAAACCGTTGAAACCCCGGACCTGCGTACCGACCTGGTGTATCGCCTGCGCATCATCGTCACCGATGCGGACGACGCGCTGCGTCAGGGCATGCCTGTTACCGTGACCTTAAACGACGGGGAACGACATGAATGACGCGGTTATCCAGCTCAACAATCTGGTCAAACGCTTCCCGGGAATGGCTAAACCGGCGGTCGCACCGCTGAATTGTACGATTCAGAAAGGCTATGTGACCGGGCTGGTGGGGCCGGACGGCGCGGGTAAAACCACGCTGATGCGGATGCTGGCGGGATTGCTGAAGCCGGATGAAGGCAGTGCCAGCGTGCTTGGCCTCGATCCGATCAAAGACGACGCGGCGCTCCACGGCATACTCGGCTATATGCCGCAGAAGTTTGGTCTGTACGAAGACCTGACGGTGATGGAAAACCTCAACCTGTACGCCGACCTGCGCAGCGTCACCGGCGAAACCCGGGAGAAAACCTTCGCCCGCCTGCTGGAATTTACCTCGCTCGGCCCGTTCACCGACCGGCTGGCGGGCAAGCTCTCCGGCGGGATGAAGCAGAAACTGGGGCTGGCCTGCACGCTGGTGGGCGAACCGAAGGTGCTGTTGCTGGATGAACCCGGCGTCGGCGTGGACCCGATTTCCCGCCGTGAACTGTGGCAGATGGTGCACGAGCTGGCGGGTGACGGCATGCTGATCCTCTGGAGTACCTCATACCTTGATGAAGCAGAACAGTGCCGCGACGTGCTGCTGATGAATGAAGGCGAACTGCTCTATCAGGGCGAACCCACCGAGCTGACGCAAACCATGGCCGGGCGAAGTTTTCTGCTGCACAGCGCGCAGGAATCCAACCGCACGCTGCTGCAACGGGTGCTGAAGCTGCCCCAGGTGAGCGACGGGATGATTCAGGGCCGTTCGGTGCGCGTGATCCTCAAAAAAGAGGCCACCGCCGACGATATCCGGCGTGCGCAGGGGATGCCTGAGATCGACATGACAGAGACCGCGCCGCGTTTTGAAGATGCGTTTATCGATCTGCTGGGCGGGGCGGGAACCTCAGAATCACCGCTTGGCGCCATTCTGCACACGGTGGAAGGTACGCCGGGCGAAACGGTCATAGAAGCGAAATCGCTCACCAAAAAATTCGGCGACTTCGCCGCCACCGATAACGTCAATTTTGCCGTGAAGCGCGGCGAGATATTTGGCCTGCTCGGGCCGAACGGCGCAGGGAAATCCACCACCTTTAAAATGATGTGCGGCCTGCTGGTACCAACCTCCGGCAAAGCGCTGGTGCTGAACATGGATCTCAAAGTCAGCTCCGGCAAGGCGCGCCAGCACCTGGGCTATATGGCGCAGAAGTTTTCGCTCTACGGCAACCTGACGGTGGAGCAAAATCTGCGATTTTTCTCCGGCGTCTACGGCCTGCGGGGACGGGCACAGAATGAGAAGATCGGCCGCATGTGCGACGCCTTCGGCCTGACCGATATCGCCTCACACGCTACCGACGCTCTGCCGCTTGGCTTCAAACAGCGGCTGGCGCTGGCCTGCTCGTTGATGCACGAGCCGGATATCCTGTTTCTTGATGAACCGACTTCAGGCGTGGATCCCCTCACCCGCCGTGAATTCTGGTTGCATATCAATAGCATGGTGGAAAAAGGCGTGACCGTGATGGTCACCACCCACTTTATGGACGAGGCGGAGTATTGCGACCGTATCGGGCTGGTCTATCGCGGCAAGCTGATTGCCCACGGCACGCCGGATGACCTGAAAGCGCAGGCCGCCGACGACGCGCAGCCAGACCCGACCATGGAGCAGGCGTTTATCACCCTCATTCACGACTGGGATAAGGAGAATACTCATGCGCAGTAACGCCCTCTCCTGGCGCCGGGTGCGCGCCCTGTGCGTTAAAGAGACGCGTCAGATCGTGCGCGATCCCAGCAGCTGGCTGATTGCGGTGGTGATCCCCCTGCTGCTGCTGTTTATTTTCGGCTACGGGATTAACCTCGATTCCAGCAAGCTGCGGGTCGGGATTTTGCTGGAGCAGCAGAGCGAAGAGGCGCTGGACTTCACCCACGCCATGACCGGCTCGCCCTACATCGATGCCACCATCAGCGACAACCGGCAGGAACTGATCCAGAAAATGCAGGCCGGAAAAATTCGCGGTCTGATCGTCATTCCGGTCGATTTTGCCGCTAACATGGCACGCCCGGGCGCCGATGCGCCAATTCAGGTGATCACCGACGGCAGCGAGCCGAACACCGCAAACTTTGTGCAGGGTTACGCGGAGGGGATCTGGCAGCTGTGGCAGATGCAGCGCGCCGAAGACCGGGGGGAGGAGTTTGAACCGCTGATTGACGTGCAGACACGCTACTGGTTTAACCCCGCCGCCATCAGCCAGCACTTTATTATTCCGGGCGCGGTAACGATTATTATGACGGTGATCGGCGCGATTCTGACCTCGCTGGTGATCGCCCGCGAGTGGGAGCGCGGCACCATGGAGGCGCTGCTCTCGACCGAAGTGACGCGCGTCGAGCTGCTGCTGTGCAAGCTTATTCCCTACTACTTCCTCGGCATGCTGGCGATGCTGCTCTGCATGCTGGTGTCCGTCTTTATCCTCGGCGTGCCGTACCGCGGCTCGCTGGTGGTGCTGTTCTTTATCACAAGCCTGTTTTTACTCAGCACGCTGGGGATGGGGCTGCTCATCTCCACCATCACCCGCAACCAGTTTAACGCCGCGCAGGTGGCGCTGAACGCCGCTTTCCTGCCGTCAATAATGCTCTCAGGGTTTATCTTCCAGATAGACAGTATGCCTGCCGTCATCCGCGCCGTGACCTACATTATCCCGGCGCGCTACTTCGTGAGCACGCTGCAAAGCCTGTTCCTGGCGGGGAATATTCCGGTAGTGCTGATTATCAACACGCTGTTTTTAATGGCGTCGGCGGTGATGTTTATCGGGTTGACGTGGATGAAAACCAAACGGCGGTTAGATTAAGGAGCGCGCATGTTTCACCGTTTATGGACACTGATCCGCAAAGAGCTGCAATCCCTGCTGCGCGAGCCGCAGACCCGCGCCATTCTGGTGCTGCCGGTGCTGCTTCAGGTTGTACTGTTTCCGTTTGCCGCCACGCTGGAGGTCACCAACGCCACCATCGCCATTTACAACGAAGACAATGGCAAGCATTCCGTCGAGCTGACGCAGCGTTTCGCCCGCGCCAAAGCCTTTACCCATGTCCTGCTGCTGCAAAGCCCGCAGGCGATCCAGCCCACCATCGACACGCAGAAAGCATTATTGCTGGTGCGCTTCCCGGCGGATTTCTCCCGCAATCTGGATACCTTCCAGACCGCGCCGATGCAGCTGATCCTCGACGGGCGTAACTCCAACAGCGCCCAGATTGCGGCGAACTATTTGCAGCAGGTAGTGAAGGACTACCAGCAGGAGCTGATGGCGGGCAAACCCAAACCCAACAACAGCGATCTGGTGGTGCGCAACTGGTATAACCCGAATCTGGACTACAAGTGGTTTGTGGTGCCGTCGCTGATCGCCATGATCACCACCATTGGCGTGATGATTGTCACCTCGCTGTCCGTGGCACGCGAACGTGAGCAAGGTACGCTGGATCAGCTGCTGGTCTCGCCGCTCGCCACCTGGCAGATATTTGTCGGCAAGGCGGTGCCGGCACTGATTGTCGCGACGTTCCAGGCCACCATCGTGCTGGGGGTGGGAATATGGGCGTACCAGATCCCGTTTGCCGGGTCGCTGGCGCTGTTTTACTTCACGATGGTGATTTACGGCCTGTCGCTGGTGGGGTTTGGGCTGCTGATTTCCGCGCTATGCTCAACGCAGCAGCAGGCGTTTATTGGGGTGTTTGTCTTTATGATGCCGGCGATTTTGCTTTCTGGGTACGTTTCGCCAGTGGAGAACATGCCGGTGTGGTTACAGGATTTGACGTGGATAAACCCGATTCGTCACTTCACAGATATCACCAAGCAAATCTATCTGAAGGATGCGAGTCTGGATATTGTGTGGGGAAGTTTGTGGCCGCTACTGGTCATCGCGGCCACTACGGGCTCAGTGGCCTATGCGATGTTTAGACGAAACATCGCGTAGCTTTTTCTCTTTGGTGAGCAACGACACCACCGCGGGTCCTGCGAGGATAGCCAGACCCGCCAGGGCCAGCAGCAGGTTGTTTTGCAGCACGCGTGACAACAGCCACAGGACGATCATTGCCGCACCAAAATACCAGGTGGTGGTGAGCTCTTCGAGCACATCTCCCACTTCGCGCCAGCGCGCGTCGTGGTGACGCTGTAAAAACAGCATCGACAGCACGGTCACGCCGTAAGCCACGCATAACCCTAAGCCAACACGCACCAGCGTGCCGCTCATCCAGCCCATCACCAGTACGGCCACGACCAGTAAATGCAACATTATCTGCCAGCAACTCAAACCGGTTGCGACACGAACGCGTTGTTGCCACTTCATGGCTTCTCTCCTGAAGGATTTTTCTCTGCTAATTCAGACTACCGCACTTTACGGAAAATTCCGTAACGCCGCATCTTTTTGTGACGCCTACTACACTTTATTTTCATCGGGATAGTCACCCAGGAAGGTGTTTATGAGCAAAAAAACGCAGCATTTCTCGCTTAAAGTGCTGACGATAAACATTCATAAGGGCTTCACAGCATTTAACCGCCGCTTCATTTTACCGGAGCTGCGCGACGCGGTACGCACCGTCAGCGCCGATATTGTCTGCCTCCAGGAGGTCATGGGCGCGCATGAAGTGCACCCGATGCATTTCGAAAACTGGCCCGACACGCCCCACTACGAGTTTCTGGCGGATACCATGTGGAGCGATTACGCCTACGGGCGCAATGCGGTCTACCCGGAGGGGCATCACGGTAACGCGGTGCTGTCGCGTTTTCCTATCGAGCATTATGAGAACCGGGACGTCTCCGTTGGCGAGAGTGAAAAACGCGGGCTGTTATACTGTCGTATCACCCCCCCAGAGCTCGATTTTCCCATTCATGTAGGCTGTGTTCATCTTGGCCTGCGTGAAGCCCACCGTCAGGCTCAGCTACAGATGCTGGCAGACTGGACCAATGCGCTGCCGGAGGGCGAGCCCGTGGTGGTGGCCGGTGATTTCAACGACTGGCGACAGCGTGCCAACCATCCGCTGAAGGTGAATGCGGGGCTGGAGGAGATTTTTACCCGCGCACGCGGTCGTCCCGCGCGAACGTTTCCGGTGCGCTTCCCCCTGCTGCGCCTTGACCGCATCTACGTAAAAAATGCCCACGCCAGTAGCCCGACGGCGCTGGCCTTGCTCAACTGGCGACATCTCTCCGACCATGCCCCACTCAGCGCGGAGATCCACTTATGAAATGCACATGGCAGGAAGGTAACCGTATTACGCTGCTGGAAAATGGCGATAACTATTATCCGGCGGTTTTTGAGGCGATTAGCCACGCACAGCAGAAAGTCTTTCTGGAAACGTTTATCTGGTTTGAAGATGACGTGGGCAGGCAGTTGCATAGCGCACTGCTGCATGCCGCTCGTCGCGGTATAAAAATCGAGGTCCTGCTCGACGGATATGGTTCGCCGGATCTCAGCGACGAATTTGTTAACGAGCTCACCGCCGCAGGGGTGGTGTTCCGCTATTACGATCCCGGCCCGCGTCTGTTCGGCATGCGCACCAACCTGTTCCGCCGTATGCACCGCAAAATTGTGGTGGTGGATGAAACGGTGGCCTTCGTGGGCGGCATTAACTACTCCGCCGAGCATATGTCGGATTACGGTCCCGAAGCGAAACAGGACTACGCGATCCGTATCGAAGGGCCGGTAGTGCAGGACATCCAGCTGTTCGTGCTGGAAAACTTACCCGGCAAGGAGGCCGTCCGCCGCTGGTGGCGACGCCGTCACCGCCCGGAGGAGAACCGCAAGCCTGGCGAGGCGCAGGCCCTGTTCGTCTGGCGTGATAACGAGGAGCATCGGGACGATATCGAGCGTCATTACCTGAAGATGCTGGCGAACGCGAAGCGCGAGGTGATTATCGCTAACGCCTATTTCTTCCCCGGTTACCGGATTTTGCATGCCATGCGCAACGCGGCCCGACGCGGCGTGAGCGTGAAGCTTATCGTGCAGGGTGAGCCCGATATGCCGATTGTGAAGGTGGGCGCGCGTCTGCTCTATCGCTATCTGGTCAAAAGCGGCGTGCAGATCTATGAATATCGCCGCCGCCCGCTGCACGGCAAAGTCGCCGTGATGGATGACCACTGGGCGACCGTCGGCTCCAGCAACCTTGATCCGCTGAGCTTATCGCTGAATCTGGAAGCGAACCTCATCATCCACGATCGCCAGTTTAATCACACCCTGCGCGATAACCTTCAGGGTCTTATTAATAAAGACTGCGTGCGTGTGGATGAGTCCATGGTGCCGAAACGCAGCTGGTGGAACGTGGGCATCGGCGTGGTGGTGTTCCACTTCCTGCGCCACTTCCCGGCCATGGTGGGCTGGCTGCCCGCGCATACGCCGAAACTGGCGCTGGTGGATCCGCCTGTGCAACCCGAAATGGAAACCCAGGACCGCGTAGAGGCGGAAGATGGAGGGAAAACCTGATGTCAAAATCTCATCCTCGCTGGCGGCTGGCGAAAAAAATCCTGACCTGGCTGTTCTTTATTGCCGTCGCGGTCCTGCTGGTGGTGTATGCCCAGAAGGTGGACTGGGAAGAGGTGTGGAAAGTTATTCGCAACTACAACCGGACAGTCCTGCTGGGTGCCGTTGGGCTGGTGATTGTGAGCTACCTGATGTACGGCTGCTATGACCTGCTGGGACGCGCCTACTGCGGTCATAAGCTTGCCAAACGGCAGGTTATGCTGGTGTCATTCATCTGCTACGCCTTTAACCTGACGCTGAGCACCTGGGTGGGCGGGATTGGTATGCGCTATCGCCTGTACTCCCGCCTTGGCTTACCGGGCGGCACCATTACGCGTATTTTCTCCTTAAGCATCACTACCAACTGGCTGGGGTATATTCTGCTGGGCGGGGTGATTTTCACCATCGGCGTGGTGCAGCTGCCTGCGCACTGGTACATCGATGAGGCCACTCTGCGCATTCTGGGCATCGTACTGCTGCTGATCATCGCGGCCTACCTGTGGGCCTGCGCCTTTGCCAAACGTCGTCACATGACCATTAAAGGCCAGAAGCTGGTGCTGCCGTCATGGAAGTTTGCCGTCCTGCAAATGGTGGTTTCCAGCGCCAACTGGATGGCGATGGGGGCCATTATCTGGCTGTTAATTGGCGAAGATGTGAATTACTTCTTTGTGCTGGGCGTGTTGCTGGTAAGCAGTATTGCCGGGGTAATTGTGCATATTCCGGCGGGTATTGGCGTACTGGAAGCGGTGTTTATCGCGCTGCTTGCGGGGGAGCATGTGTCTCACGGGACGATTATCGCCGCCCTGCTCGCGTACCGCATGATCTACTACTTCCTGCCGCTGGCGCTGGCAACGGTCTGTTATCTGGTGCTGGAGAGTCGGGCGAAGAAGCTGCGCGCGAAGAACGAGAAGGCGATGGCAAAATAAAAGCAAAACGGCAACTTCGTTGCCGTTTTTAGGGTTTGTTCCCTCTCCCTGTGGGCTGAGGGATCCCCAGTAATATGGTCATGCCACCATGACCATATTACTGTACTCTTTTCCCAGCTT
>NZ_JBMKIC010000042.1:0-29829 GCF_049238665.1 Enterobacter cloacae complex sp. IR5450 | reverse complement strand
GCTCAATGAATTAAACTTCGTAATGAATTACGTGTTCACTCGTTGAGACTTGGTATTCATTTTTCGTCCGAGGACGTTAAGAACCCATGTCACTTTGAGTACCCACACAGATTGTCTGATAAATTGTTAAAGAGCAGTTGCAACGCGGCTTTCAGCACATCGTTGCGAGGTCCCGTATATTACGTTTTCCTCATTCAGAGTCAAGCAATTATTTTCACTTTTCTCTGTTGGCGTTCATCTCTGAACCCCGCTGCCCCGGCGGCTTGCAAGCCGTTGTTCCGTGTCAGTGGAGGCGCATTATAGGGAGTTCTCAGACGTTGACAACCCCTCTTTGAAAAAAAACGTTCAACCGTCTCTTTTTTGCTCAAAACCGTGCTACAGCGCCAGTTTTTCGAGCGTTTCAAAGCCATAACGACGTAAAACGGGCAAAAGTTGTTCAGTTTCTTTTGTTATCGCCATACAAAAAGCGATGTTCGCATCAGCGGATTTCGCATCCGGCGCCTCGTGTTCCAGCAGCCAGGCCGTCCGACGCGCAATCGCAGCACCGGAATCCACCAGCCGGGTCCCTTCAGGCAGAACCTTTAACAGCTCTTCCTGTAATAGCGGGAAATGGGTACAGCCGAGAACAACCGTATCCGGTGGTTCCTGCATCCGCAGCCATGGACGCAGAATACGACGCAGCTCTTCAAGCGATACCGTCTCGCCGTGCAGTTTCGCTTCCGCCATTTCCACCAGCTCCGCGGAGCCGAGCATGGCGATCTGGCATTCATTGGCAAAGCGCTCAATAAGCTCACGCGTATAAGGACGTTTTACCGTACCACGCGTAGCCAGCAACCCCACAATGCCGTTCGCCGTCAGACGCGCCGCAGGTTTGATTGCCGGAACAACGCCCACAACCGGGAACGGGAATTTTTCGCGCAGGGCAGGAAGAGAGACCGTGCTTGCCGTATTACAGGCAATGACCGCCAGCGCCAGGGGGTAGCGCTTTTGTACCGCGGTGACGATTTCAACCACACGCTCAACAATAAAGTCTTCACTCTTTTCCCCATACGGGAACGCGACGTTATCGAAGGCGTAGATGTAATGGAGATCCGGCAGGAGCTGCCGAATCTCATCATAGACCGAAAGCCCACCGACGCCGGAATCAAACACCAGCACGGTGGGACGCGGATCAGAAGGTGTAGCTGCCAGACAAGGTGTATTCCCGTCCTGCAGTTTGGTAGCCATAAACTGTCTCGTAATCTTTATCGAACAGGTTGGCTATTTTACCACGAACTGTGAGATGAGAGGTGACGGGATATGAAACCGCGACGTCCCACAGGCTGACGCCGCCCATTTTCACGCGTTCTGTTGCATAGGTATTCGGATCAACGGCAACGTCATAGCGAGTGCCCAGATAACGGTACGCCAGATTCCAGTCGAGATCCCACACCTGCCAGTCAAGCTGATACTTAACCTGTTGCTTTGAGCGACGAGCCAGGACTTCGTTAGTTTTCGCATTACGCGGGTCGACGTAGTCGTAAGAAATCTGATGCCCTAACGGGCCAGTGTCGAACTGGGCCGTCGCCTCGATTCCTTTAATACGGGCTTCATCGACGTTGTAATAACGGTAAGTCCGCGTAATGAGGTTATCGATATCATTACGATAGCCCGTCACACGCCAGTTTACCGGCCCCGTCAGACCTTCAAAGCCGCCTTCCCACTGCTTACTCTCTTCTGGCTTCAGATCCGGATTACCGTAATCTTTACTGTGGATCTGGCTCATGGTCGGTGCTTTATACGCTGTACCGTAAGAACCGATGATGCGATACCCCTCGATGAACTCCCATGCGGCGCTGGTCTGCCAGGTGGCGTGATTGCCAAAATTAGAGTTATCGTCATTACGCGCCGCCGCTTCCAGCGTCACGCTGTTGAACTGCTGCATCGCCGAAAGGAACACGCCGGTATTACGTTGTTCGTAACCTTTTTCCAGATAGCCCGTACCCGCCTGGGTTTTCTGCTTCTGCCAGTCCAGACCCGCGCCGATATTGCCGTGCCCCACTTCAACCGTATTCAGCCACTGGGTGGTGTACTGCTTCACGTCATCCATGGTTGCGGAGTCAGCGTAGCGGCCTTTTTTCGGATCATAGTTCTGATCTTTGCTACGGCCATACCCTGCCACCAGCTGTGACTGGAAAATACCCTGGTTATAGCGCAACCCGGTGTCCCAGTTCTGGCTGTAAACCTGACGCGTGTCCGGCCGCCCATCAATGCCGGTCGCGCCATAGTGATCGTAACCGTCATACGCGGAGCGGTTATCGTAGCCAAAGCCACGGACGAATCCGCTGACGCTGTCGGTAAACTGCTGCTCCACCGAGCCAAACAGCGATTTACTCATAAAACCATCGCGGTCTGGCTGGCGCGGGGCATCTTTTGCGGCAATATCAAAACCACGGGTATAGGTATAATCACCGGCCATGGTGATTTTGGTTTTATCGAACACCTGCTGGAAGGCACCGTTATAGTTTTGATACCCCTTTGAACCGACACCCGCAGAAATTTCCGCACCCGGCTTGTCGCGCCCGGTAATGATGTTAATCACACCGCCAATCGCGTCGGAGCCATACAGCGCCGAACGTGGGCCGCGAATGTACTCAATACGCTGAATCAGCGACGTCGGAATTTGGCTTAAATCGGGAACGTTGCTGATCCCGGCATTATTCAGAGGGATACCATCAATCAGTACCAGAACATGGCGGGATTCCGTACCGCGAATAAACGTTGAAGAGGTCGACCCCATCCCGCCGCTTTGTGCGATGTCCACACCCGGCAGGCGTGACATGATTTCCACAACACTCGTTGCCTGCCAGCGTTCAATATCCTCACGCGTCACGACGGAGGTCGGAGCCAGAACGGTTTTTGCTGGTTGTTCGAAACGGTTTGCTGTCACCACCAACGAGTCGGCGCTTTCCTGCGCCCAGCCCGAAAATGCCGTGACGGAAAACACCGTCAACAGCGATACTTTTTTAATCATTGTTAAAGCATCCACAATATAAGAAGGATGCCGCAGGCCTCACCGATAGCACGCGATGATGAAACCAAATGCGACGTGATCCCGGCAGGTCTTCGGGCTGGGTGGCGTTATACGGATGAAGACTTCCCATTTTCACAGTGTCTACAACTCTCATCCCGCCAGTCTTTACCGCTGCGCGTCAGCTCCAGATTTGCACTGGATTCCCTTTTCACTCTCAGGAGACCGGAAACAGAATGCTACAATTAGACACGTATAGATGTCCAGATAGCTATTAGCCATTAAATCTGGACATCCACTGCACAATCCCTACAATCCCCGCGTAATTCTTTATCACTCAGGACGCATCATGACCCCCGAACACCTCCCGACAGAACAGTACGACGCACAGCTGGCAGAAAAAGTTGTCCGCCTGCAAAGTATGATGACGCCTTTCAACGCGCCGGTTCCCGAGGTGTTTCGTTCTCCGGTCAGCCACTACCGTATGCGCGCTGAGTTCCGCATCTGGCACGATGGCGATGACCTGTACCACATCATTTTCGATCAGCAGACGAAATCCCGTATTCGCGTAGACAGTTTTCCGGCGGCGAGTGAGCTCATCAACCAGCTGATGACGCTGATGATCGACGGTGTGCGCAACAATCCGGTACTGCGCAACAAGCTGTTCCAGATTGACTACCTGACCACCCAAAGCAATCAGGCCATTGTTTCTCTGCTCTATCACAAAGCACTGACTGACGAGTGGCGCGAGCAGGCAGAAGCCCTGCGCGATGCGCTGCGCGCGCAGAATATCAACGTGCACCTGATTGGCCGCGCGACCAAAACCAAAATCATGCTGGACCAGGATTACATCGACGAGCGTCTGCCGGTGGCAGGAAAAGAGATGGTTTACCGTCAGGTGGAGAACAGCTTCACCCAGCCGAATGCCGCCATGAACGTGCAGATGCTGGAGTGGGCGTTGAAGGCGACGGAAGGGTCTAAGGGCGATCTGCTGGAACTCTACTGCGGTAACGGCAACTTCTCGCTGGCGCTGGCGCGTAACTTCGAACGCGTGCTGGCGACGGAAATCGCCAAACCGTCGGTGGCAGCCGCGCAGTACAACATCGCCGCTAACCATATTGATAACGTACAAATTATTCGTATGGCAGCAGAAGAGTTTACCCAGGCGATGAACGGCGTACGCGAGTTTAACCGCCTGCAAGGGATTGATTTGAAGAGCTACCAGTGTGAGACAATTTTTGTCGATCCGCCGCGCAGTGGCCTGGACAGCGAAACCGAGAAGATGGTGCAGGCGTACCCGCGTATTTTGTACATCTCCTGTAACCCGGAGACGCTGTGCAAGAATCTGGAAACATTAAGCCAGACGCACAAGGTTGAACGTCTGGCGCTGTTCGATCAGTTCCCGTATACGCACCATATGGAGTGCGGCGTACTGCTCACGGCGAAGTAACTAGCCGGCGTTTTTGGCAGGTGGCGCTTCGCTTACCTGCCCTACTCAGACCTCATTACTCTGGCAACTCGCTCTTGCGGCTACGCATGCGAGAGCCAATCCAGAACACCAGCGCCACAGACAGTACCGCAGGCAGGAAGTTAGAGCCAATATCCGGATACTCCGCGCGCACCACCGTGCTATAAAGCAATACACCCAGAATAAAACAGGCTGCGGCCAGTCCCGGTAACCCAACTGGCATCGTGCGGTTCAGATAACGTTGATGCAGGCAGTACACCGTCAGCACCAGCGCGATAATCGGGAAAATCGAGAACGGTACAATTGAGCTGAAAACCGCCGCAAACGTACCATTAATGGATAAGCCAGCGATCAATGCCAGCAACAGCGTTCCTTTATCCTGACCTGACTGTTTCATTACTCACCTTCACTCATCGTTTTGATGTGCCAACTTCTCTTGTTCACGGCGATACCAGTAGTACGCACCTTTAGAAATCATCCGCAGCTGCAATACCAGTCGCTCTTCGAGTTGCTTACGTTGTTCAATGCTGACATCCAGCGCTTCAGCACCCGCGCTGAACACAATCGTCACCATCGCCTCAGCCTGTGCTTCAGTAAACGCACGCGGCATATGGTTTTCGAGTTCAAGATAGTCGGCAAGTTCCGCGATGAAATGCTGAATTTCACGCGCGACGGCGGCACGAAACGCGGCTGACGTTCCGGAACGCTCACGCAACAGCAGGCGAAACGCGTTAGGGTTATTGCCGATAAATTCCATAAATGTCGACACGGAAGTGCGGATCACGCTGCCGCCCTTGGCGATACGCTGACGCGCCTGACGCATAAGCTGGCGCAGCATCAAACCGCTCTCGTCGACCATGGTCAGGCCCAGTTCATCCACATCACGGAAATGACGATAGAAGGACGTTGGCGCAATCCCGGCCTCGCGCGCCACTTCACGCAGGCTCAAACTGGCAAAACTCCGCTCAGCACTCAGTTGACTGAATGCGGCTTCCACCAGCGAACGCCGGGTTTTCTCTTTTTGTTGTGCTCTTACGCCCATCACGATAGTTGAATCCTTCCAAAGGCCCGTTGGCACTATACCAGAGAATAAAATTAATCTGTTTACCTGACTTTGTGAATGATTGTTTACGCGCGGTTTGTGCTCCACTGCCCGAAAAAAGCACAACGATAATTGGGTTACCCTGGCAATGATGTTATGATTCTGTTGCTTTTATGTATAAGAACAGGTAAGCCTTGCCATGCCACATTCCTACGATTACGACGCAATAGTTATTGGTTCCGGCCCCGGCGGCGAAGGTGCTGCTATGGGTCTGGTAAAACAGGGAGCCAGAGTAGCGGTTATTGAGCGCTACCATAATGTCGGCGGCGGTTGCACCCACTGGGGCACCATCCCTTCGAAAGCCCTCCGCCACGCCGTTAGCCGCATTATCGAATTTAACCAGAACCCTCTTTACAGCGACCACTCCCGACTTCTTCGCTCCTCCTTTGCCGATATCCTGAATCACGCAGACACGGTCATTAACCAGCAGACGCGCATGCGTCAGGGTTTCTATGAGCGCAACCACTGTGAAATTCTGCAAGGGAACGCGCATTTTGTGGATGAACACACCCTGGCGCTGGAGTGCCACGACGGTTCGGTTGAGACGCTCACCGCTGAAAAATTTGTGATCGCCTGCGGCTCCCGTCCTTACCATCCGGCAGACGTGGATTTCTCGCACCCGCGCATTTACGACAGCGACTCCATCCTCAGCCTGCACCACGAGCCACGCCATGTGATCATTTATGGTGCGGGGGTGATTGGCTGTGAATATGCGTCGATCTTCCGCGGAATGGAGGTCAAAGTTGATTTGATCAACACCCGCGACCGGCTGCTGGCGTTCCTCGATCAGGAGATGTCAGATTCCCTCTCCTACCACTTCTGGAACAGTGGCGTGGTGATTCGCCACAACGAAGAGTACGAGAAAATCGAAGGCTGCGATGACGGTGTGATCATGCACCTGAAATCCGGTAAGAAGCTGAAAGCCGACTGCCTGCTGTATGCCAACGGCCGTACCGGCAACACGGATTCATTGCAGCTGGAGAATATCGGGCTTGAAACCGACAGCCGCGGTCAGCTCAAGGTCAACAGCATGTACCAGACTGCGCTGCCGCACGTTTACGCGGTGGGCGACGTGATTGGTTACCCAAGCCTGGCCTCCGCCGCTTACGATCAGGGCCGCATCGCCGCACAGGCGCTGGTGAAAGGTGAAGCGACGGCGCATCTGATTGAAGATATCCCGACGGGCATCTACACCATTCCGGAAATCAGCTCTGTCGGCAAAACCGAGCAGCAGCTTACGGCCATGAAGGTGCCTTACGAGGTGGGTCGTGCCCAGTTTAAACATCTGGCGCGGGCGCAAATCGTGGGAATGAGCGTGGGTACACTGAAGATCCTGTTCCATCGCGAGACGAAAGAGATCCTCGGTATTCACTGCTTCGGTGAACGCGCGGCGGAAATCATTCATATCGGCCAGGCGATCATGGAGCAAAAAGGTGGTGGCAACACCATTGAGTACTTCGTTAACACCACCTTTAACTACCCGACCATGGCGGAAGCTTATCGGGTCGCTGCGCTGAACGGCTTAAACCGCCTGTTTTAACGCGCTGTCAAAATGGCCATCCATCGCACCGCGGATGGCCTCTGCCAGCTGCTCATAGCGGCTGCGCAGCGGTGAACCCGGGCGATAAACCAGGCCAATCGTACGTCGCGGCTCAGGCTTAATGCACGGCAGATAGACCACGCCATCACGTTTACGCTCGTGCGGCACGGCCAGCGCCGGCAACAGCGTAATACCGCTTCCCGCCGCCACCATATTACGCAGCGTTTCCAGGCTGGTTGCGCGGAAATGGGTATCTTCATCGGCACCCGCTTCGAAGCAGAAGCCCATCGCCTGATCGCGCAGACAGTGGCCGTCTTCCAGCATCAGCAGTTTTTCACCGGCCAGATCGGCCATCGGTACGCGATCGCGGTTCGCCCACGGGTGATCTTCATAGATCGCCAGCATCATCGGCTCATCGAACAGCGGTACTTCAATAAACGCTTCACTCTCTTTAACGAGCGCCAGAATCGCACAGTCGAGCTTACCGCTGTCTAACTGCGCCAGCAGCTGATGGGTTTGCGCTTCATGCAGGTACATTTCGAGTTTCGGGAACGTCTGGTGCAGCATCGGAATGATGTGCGGCAACAGGTACGGGCCAACGGTTGGGATCAGGCCAATATGCAGCGGGCCGGACATCGCTTCCCCCTGCTGGCTTGCCATTTCCTTGAGCACTTTGACCTCGCGCAGTACGGTGCGCGCCTGATCCACCAGCAGCAGACCTGCCTGGGTGAACAGTACCTTACGACTGGTGCGCTCCAGCAGCATCACGCCCAGCTCATCTTCCAGCTTGCGGATCTGACCGCTCAGCGTTGGCTGGCTGACATGGCAGGAGTCTGCCGCGCGGCGAAAATGGCGATGCTCAGCTAACGCTACCAGGTATTCAAGATCACGAATATTCATTATTCATCCTCCGTCGCCACGATAGTTCATGGCGATAGATAGCATAGCAACGAACGATTATCCCTATCAAGCATTCTGTTGAATAATACATCACATAGACGAGGCGGCACGTGTTTGACCCTTGACGTCCCCGCACCGTCAGCGAGTTTCTCTCAAAACTCGAAAAACTAAAGCCAACGTGAACTTTTGCGGACCCCGTGGTCCGCTTTTTTTTGCGTAAAAGAAAGCCCAGCACTAAGCCAGGCTCCGTTTTTCTCCCTCTCCCAGTGGGAGAGGGCCGGGGTGAGGGCACCAGCCCGCACGGTTTAAACCAACCGGTTTTTCGCATCCGCAATCGCCTGCGCTACCTGCTTCGGTGACACGCCACCTTTCGCTGCACGCTTATCCAGGCAGGATTGCAGGGCCAGAATCGGGTAGACATCATCCCCGATAACCGCGCTGAATTTTTGCAGGTCGGCAAGCGCCAGCTCTTCAAGGGCTTTACCCTGACGAATCGCTTCCACTACCGCTTCACCCACAATATGGTGCGCCTCGCGGAACGGTACGCCTTTCGCCACCAGGTAGTCCGCCAGTTCGGTAGAGTTAGCATACCCCTGCTGCGCCGCTTCCTGGCAGCGCGGACGTTTCACCTGAATGCCGTCCAGCACCAGCGCGCCCATATGCAGACAGTCCAGCCAGGTGTCGAGCGCGTCGAACAGCCCCTCTTTGTCTTCCTGCATGTCTTTGTTGTACGCCAGCGGCAGCCCTTTCAGGGTCATCATCATACCGGTCAGCGCACCCTGCACGCGGCCACATTTCCCGCGGATCAGCTCCAGCGCGTCCGGGTTTTTCTTCTGCGGCATCAGGGAGGAGCCGGACGTCACACGGTCGGACAGCTCCACAAACCCGGCTTCGCCAGAGTTAAAGAAGATCAGGTCTTCGGCAAAGCGCGACAGGTGCACCATCCCGATAGACGCATTTGAGAGCAGTTCCAGCACGTGGTCACGGTCAGAGACGCTGTCCAGACTATTGCGGGTGGCGGAGGCAAAGCCCAGCCAGCCTGCCAGCTGCTCACGGTCAATTTCATAAGCCGTGCCGGCAAGCGCGCCGCTGCCCAGCGGGCTCACGTCCAGACGCTTTAAGGTATCCTGTAAACGGCTCTCATCACGCGCCAGCATCTCAACATAGGCCAGACACCAGTGCGCGAACGTCACCGGCTGCGCGCGTTGCAGGTGGGTATAACCCGGCATCACCGCGTCCTGATTGTTCTGCGCGGTGTCCACCAGCGCGCCCTGCAACTGACGATTCGCCGCCAGCAGTTCGCCGACGGTCTCTTTGCACCACAGCTTCAGGTCGGTCGCCACCTGGTCATTACGGCTACGCCCGGTATGGAGCTTTTTACCCAACTGGCCGACTTTGTCGATCAGTTTGCCTTCCACCCAGCTGTGAATATCTTCAGCATCGCTCTGGAGGATTTGCTGCGGATCCAGACGCACCTCTTCCAGCAGATTGTTCAGCGCCTCTTCCAGCTGCTGCTGTTCGTCTGCGGTCAGCACGCCAACGGTCACCAGCGCTTTGGACCAGGCCACAGAGCCGACAATATCCTGTTCGGCCAGGCGGTAGTCGAAGCGCAAAGAGTCGTTGAACTGTTTGAACCGCTGATCCGCTGCCTGTGTAAAACGCCCACCCCAAAGTGCCATAACGAATTTCCTTAATGATGATATTTTTGCCCGGTGGCGCTGCGCTTACCGGGCCTACAAAATTCACGTAGGCCGGATAAGCAAAGCGCCATCCGGCACAGAAACTTAAGCCAGAATACGCGTACCAATCGGCGTACCGTTAAACAGCGCCGGGAGTTGCTCCGCGTGCCGCCAGGAGGCGATATCCACCGGGCGACCCAACGTGCGGGCCGCATCCAGCGCCGCATTCACTTTAACAATCATGCCGTCGGTGATAATGCCTTGATCGATCAGCTGCTCGGCTTTTGCGGCGGTCATTTCCGCAATACGCTGGCCTTTGCCGTCCAGTATGCCGCTCACGTCGGAGAGCAGGATCAGGTCTGCGCCCAGCGTGGCCGCCAGCGCGGTTGCCGCCTGGTCAGAGTTAACGTTCATCAGCTCGCCCTCTTCGGTCACGCCGATTGAGCTCACCACCGGCAGAAAACCGCCTTCCAGCAGGGTGTTAATCAGCTTAGGCGAACCTGGCTGCGCCAGTCCAACATGGCCGAGCTCTTCGTCAAGCTGGGTCACTTTTACGCTGTCACCGTCGCCCAGACAGAGGCCAACGGAAGCGATATGGTGTTTCTTCGCCCATGCCAGCAGCGTTTTGTTCGCCGTGCCCGCCAGCGCGCCGGTAATGATGTCAATCTGGTCAGCAGGGGTGACGCGCAGGCCATTTTTCTTTTTCACCGGCAGGTTGAGCCTTTTCATCAGCTCATCCACCACACAGCCGCCGCCGTGCACAATCACCAGCGGACGTTGGTGTGATTCACGATAGTTCACCAGTGCGTTAAACAGGCGCTCCAGCGCTTCTTCGCTGTCCAGCAGTACACCACCGAGTTTGATAATTAATGGGTTCATCATCACACCTTAAATAAGAGCCTGCGTTTCAGGGAAGCCGAAACGAATATTTGCACACTGCATTGCCTGTGCGGCAGCGCCTTTGAGTAGGTTATCTTCTGCTGCCACCACGATGAGATGCTCACCCTGCACGGCAAAGCCGATATCGCAGAACGGCAGGCCGACCACATTTTTCAGCGCCGGCACGCCTTTGTCGTACAGGCGCACCAGCGGTTTGTCCGCATACGCCTGCGTGAAGACCTCGTTCACCTGTTCTTTGTTCACACCCGGCTTCAGGCGGCAGGTAATGGTTTCGAGGATCCCGCGCGGGAAGCTGCCCAGATGCGGGGTGAAAATGACGTCCGCGCCCAGATGCGTCGTGATTTCAGGATGATGACGGTGGTTAAACACGCCATACGGCTGAAGGCTCACTTCGCAGAAGCTGTTGGAAATCGCCGCCTTGCGTCCTGCACCGCTCACGCCGCTGGTGGCGTTGATCACCGGCCACTGGTTCAGATCCAGCAGGCCCGCGTCGATCAGCGGCTTCAGGGAAAGCTGCGCCGCCGTCGGGTAGCATCCCGGAACGGCAATCAGGTTCGCTTCTTTCAGTTTATCTGCGCTCCACTCCGCCAGGCCGTAGACCGCTTTTTCAAGCAGATCCGGATGCTGGTGGGTGAAACCGTAATATTTTTCGTAGAACGCGCCGTCGTTAACGCGGAACGCGCCGGAGAGATCGAACACCACGCATCCGGCTGCCAGGAACTGCGGCGCCAGGTCGTGACTGACCTCGTGTGCGGTGGCTAAAAACACCACGTCAACGCCGTCGGTAAACTCGCTGATGTCAGACATGGGCTGCAAAGGCAAATCAACCACGCCCTTAAGTTGTGGATGCAAATCGGAAATTAACTTTCCGGCATCATTGCTTTGCGCTGACACGGTCAAAGCGGTTATGGTCATATGAGGGTGGCGATTTACGTAGCTTACAAGCTCTGCGCCCGCATAACCGCTAGCGCCTACAATCAGCGTATTCAACATCGGGTTCCTTTATGCTCAACGTTAATGTATTTTTATTCACATTTATTGCATGAATATTGATACTATCACGACCTAAGGTGTGTCAACAATGAAAATGAACTTACCGCCATTTATCGAGATTTACCGCGCCCTGATCGCCACACCCTCCATCAGCGCGACGGAAGAAGCCCTGGATCAGAGCAATGAGTCTTTAATCAATCTGCTGGCGGGTTGGTTTAGCGATCTTGGGTTTAACGTTGAGGTTCAGCCCGTCCCCGGAACACGCCACAAATTTAACCTGCTCGCCAGTACCGGACATGGCGCGGGCGGCCTGCTGCTGGCTGGGCACACTGACACCGTGCCGTTTGATGATGGCCGCTGGACGCGCGATCCGTTCACGCTGACCGAGCATGACAACAAGCTTTATGGTCTGGGCACCGCCGACATGAAAGGCTTCTTCGCCTTTATCCTCGACGCGCTGCGTGACGTGGACGTGACGAAGCTGAAAAAACCACTCTACATTCTGGCGACCGCCGATGAAGAGACCAGCATGGCGGGCGCACGTTATTTCTCTGAAAACACATCGATTCGTCCTGACTGCGCGATCATCGGCGAACCGACCTCTCTGCAACCGATTCGGGCGCACAAAGGCCATATTTCTACCGCGGTGCGCGTACTGGGCCAGTCTGGCCACTCCAGCGATCCGGCGCGCGGCGTGAACGCCATTGAGCTGATGCATGACGCGATTGGCCGCATCATGACCCTGCGCGACGATCTGAAAGAGCGCTATCACTACGAGGCGTTCACCGTGCCTTACCCAACGCTTAACCTCGGCAGCCTGCACGGCGGTGATGCGTCCAACCGTATCTGCGCCTGCTGCGAACTGCATATGGATATCCGTCCTCTGCCGGGTATGACGCTGAGCGATCTGGATGGCTTACTGAACGAAGCGCTGGCACCGGTCAGCGAGCGCTGGCCGGGCCGTCTGACGGTCTCCGAACTGCATCCGCCGATTCCAGGCTACGAATGCCCGCCTGACCATCAGCTGGTTCAGGTAGTGGAAAAACTGCTCGGCGAGAAAACCGACGTGGTGAACTACTGCACCGAAGCGCCGTTTATTCAGACGCTGTGCCCGACGCTGGTTCTGGGCCCTGGCTCCATCAACCAGGCACACCAGCCGGACGAATATCTCGAAACCCGCTTCATCAAGCCCACCCGCGAACTCATTACCCAGGTTGTGCATCACTTCTGCTGGCATTAAAACCGCACCGAAAAGTCCCCTCTCCCTGTGGGAGAGGGTTAGGGTGAGGGCAACAAATCGCATGATCACCGTCACATTTCCATAAGCATCTCTTATCTGACGCAATGCGAATTAAATTTCGTAAATTGTCCGCATTTATTCGTCTGCTGAACCGTTTTCGCAGCAATTGACGACGGGGGTTTTACGTGGCTTTATAAAGGGAGATGACAAAATAATGTCCAGAAGATTTTCGCCTGGGCATAAACAAAAATGATGGGGTGACTGGGTTTTTATGAACGAACAATATTCCGCGTTGCGTAGTAATGTCAGTATGCTCGGCAAAGTGCTTGGAGATACCATCAAAGACGCACTGGGGGAGAACATCCTCGACCGCGTTGAAACCATCCGCAAGCTGTCCAAATCTTCCCGCGCCGGTAACGAGGCCAGTCGCCAGGAGCTGCTCACCACCTTGCAGAACCTCTCGAACGACGAGCTGCTGCCCGTTGCCCGCGCATTCAGCCAGTTCCTGAACCTGGCCAACACCGCTGAGCAATACCACAGCATTTCGCCAAAAGGCGAAGCGGCCAGCAACCCGGAAGTCATTGCCCGCACCCTTCGTAAACTTAAAGACCAGCCCGACCTCAACGAAGCGACCATCAAAAAAGCGGTGGAATCCCTTTCGCTGGAGCTGGTGCTGACCGCACACCCAACCGAAATCACCCGTCGTACGCTGATCCACAAAATGGTGGAAGTGAACAACTGTCTGAAGCAGTTGGATAACAAAGACATCGCCGACTACGAACGTAACCAGCTTATGCGCCGCCTGCGCCAGCTGATTGCCCAGTCCTGGCACACCGATGAAATTCGTAAGCATCGCCCAAGCCCGGTCGACGAAGCCAAGTGGGGCTTTGCGGTGGTGGAAAACAGCCTGTGGGAAGGGGTACCCAACTACCTGCGCGAGCTGAACGAACAGCTGGAAGAAAATCTGGGCTATCGCCTGCCGGTCGACTTTGTGCCGGTTCGCTTCACCTCCTGGATGGGCGGCGACCGCGACGGCAACCCGAACGTGACGGCGGAAATCACCCGTCACGTCCTGCTGCTGAGCCGCTGGAAAGCGACCGACCTGTTCCTGAAAGATATTCAGGTGCTGATCTCCGAGCTGTCGATGGTGGAAGCGACGCCGGAACTGCGCGCGCTGGCCGGTGAAGAAGGCGCCAGCGAGCCGTACCGCTTCCTGATGAAAAAGCTGCGCGGTCAGCTGATGGCCACTCAGGCCTGGCTGGAAGCGCGCCTGAAAGGCCAGCGCCTGCCGAAGCCGGAAGGTCTGCTGAGCCAGAACGAACAGCTCTGGGAGCCGCTATACGCCTGCTATAAATCGCTCCAGGCCTGTGGGATGGGCATCATTGCCAACGGCGAACTGCTCGACACCCTGCGCCGCGTGAAGTGTTTCGGCGTGCCGCTGGTGCGTATCGACGTTCGTCAGGAAAGTACCCGTCATACCGAAGCGCTGGGCGAGCTGACCCGCTACCTCGGCATTGGCGACTACGAAAGCTGGTCAGAAGCCGACAAACAGGCGTTCCTGATCCGCGAGCTGAACTCCAAGCGCCCGCTGCTGCCGCGCAACTGGGAGCCAAGCAATGACACCCGCGAAGTGCTCAACACCTGTAAAGCGATTGTAGATGCGCCGAAAGGATCGGTGGCCGCCTACGTGATCTCCATGGCGAAGACCCCGTCCGACGTGCTGGGCGTTCACCTTCTACTGAAAGAAGCGGGCATTGACTATGCTCTGCCGGTAGCACCGCTGTTTGAGACTCTCGACGACCTGAACAACGCTAACGACGTGATGACCCAGCTGCTGAACATCGACTGGTATCGCGGCTTTATTCAGGGCAAACAGATGGTGATGATCGGCTATTCCGACTCCGCGAAAGATGCGGGGGTGATGGCAGCCTCCTGGGCGCAGTATCAGGCTCAGGATGCGCTGATCAAAACCTGTGAGAAAGCCGGTATCGAGCTGACCCTGTTCCACGGACGCGGTGGCTCAATTGGTCGTGGCGGTGCGCCTGCACACGCGGCGCTGCTCTCTCAACCACCAGGAAGCCTGAAAGGCGGCCTGCGCGTGACCGAGCAGGGCGAGATGATCCGCTTCAAGTACGGCCTGCCGGAAGTGACCATCAGCAGCCTGTCGCTTTATACCAGCGCGATCCTCGAAGCCAACCTGCTGCCGCCGCCGGAGCCAAAAGAATCCTGGTGCCGGATTATGGACGAACTGTCTGACATCTCCTGCGATCTGTACCGCGGCTACGTGCGTGAAAACAAAGACTTTGTCCCTTACTTCCGCTCGGCCACGCCTGAACAGGAGCTGGGTAAACTGCCGCTGGGTTCGCGCCCGGCCAAGCGTCGTCCGACCGGCGGTGTTGAATCCCTGCGCGCCATTCCATGGATCTTCGCCTGGACGCAAAACCGCTTAATGCTGCCAGCCTGGCTGGGTGCCGGTGCGGCGCTGCAAAAAGTGGTGGAAGACGGTAAGCAGAGCGAACTGGAAACCATGTGCCGCGACTGGCCATTCTTCTCTACCCGTCTGGGAATGCTGGAGATGGTCTTCTCGAAGGCCGACCTGTGGCTGGCGGAATACTACGATCAGCGCCTGGTGAAGCCGGAGCTGTGGGCGCTGGGCAAAGAGCTGCGCGAACTGCTGGAAGGCGACATCAAAGTGGTGCTGGATATCGCCAATGACTCCCACCTGATGGAAGACCTGCCGTGGATCGCCGAGTCTATCCAGCTGCGTAACATCTACACCGACCCGCTGAACGTTTTACAGGCTGAACTGCTGCACCGTTCGCGTCTGGCGGAAGAGGAAGGTAAAGAGCCGGATCCACGCGTTGAACAGGCGCTGATGGTAACGATAGCAGGCGTTGCGGCAGGTATGCGTAACACCGGTTGATCGGTTTTGCCAGGTGGCGCTTACGCTTACCCGCCCTAAAATAGGCTTTTCGTAGGCCCGGCAAGCACCAGCGCCGCCGGGCAATACCCTGGTATCCACACCATGCACCACGACATTACCCAGATCCTGACTAACCTGATCAACGGCACAACGCCGCTGCGTCAGGTGCATTTTGCAAACTCCGCTACCTCCGCCCCCGAACTTGCCTTGCAGGTCGATTTTCCACGTCTGGAGATCGCGATCGAAGGTTCGATGAAAGACCAGGCTGGCTGCGTTTTACAGCAGGGTGATGTTTTATACGTCCCGGCTGGCGGCTGGAATAATCCACAATGGCAAGCACCCGCAACAACGCTGAGCATCCTGTTTGGCAAACAGCAGCTTGGGTTTAGCCTTTTGCACTGGAATGGTATAGACGTTCGAAACCTGACAAAGCAGCACGTTGCCCGCCGCGGTCCCCGTATTGGATCGCTACTCTTACAGACGCTTCATGAAATGCAGATGCAACCGCATGAGCAACAAACCGCGCGGCTGATTATTGCCAGCCTGCTTAGCCACTGCGTCGACCTGCTGGGTAGTCAGATCCAAACCGCCTCCCGCAGCCAGGCTTTGTTTGAAGCAATTCGGGTCTATATTGACGAACACTACGCCACTCCCCTTACCCGGGAATCCGTCGCGCAGGCGTTTTATATCTCCCCAAACTACCTGTCGCATCTGTTCCAGAAAACGGGCGCAGTGGGTTTCAATGAGTACCTGACGCACACCCGACTGGAACACGCGCGCCAGTTACTGAAAGGATATGATTTGAAAGTGAAAGAGGTGGCGCATGCCTGCGGATTTGTCGACAGCAACTATTTCTGCCGGTTGTTTCGTAAAAACACCGAGCGTTCGCCGTCAGAATACCGTCGCCAGTATCACAGCCAGCTCACCGGGAAGGTCATTAGTCCAGAATGACCTGAGTATGCTGCGGAGCGGCTAACATTTTACGCACCGCCCCCATCACCTTTTGTGGGTCGCGTAAAAAGGCGCTAATACCGCACTTCACGTAGCGCGCATGCTCGAAACGTTCGCTGCCCGCCAGTTCGATATCGGTAATGAGCAATACGACATCGGCTCGCCGTATGTCGTCTTCCGTAAGCTCGCACTCAACACCCAGCGCTCCCTGCGTCTCAATGTTAACGCTCCACTTCTCCTGCTGGCAGAGCTTTTCCAGACGTTCGGCAGCCATATAGGTATGTGCGACGCCACTGACACACGCGGTCACCGCCACCAGATGACGTCCCGTTATCACTGTCATGTTCAGCCTCCCACGGTAACATTGAAACCTTCGCGCTCTGCCAGTTGACGCATCGCTGACACCTCATCTTCTGTCGGAGGGGTCGCTTGCCGCATTCCCCACTCCTGTCCCAGCAGACGGTATTTTGGCTCCCCATACTGATGAAAGGGCAATAAATGCAGTTGCCGTATTCCTGAAGGTAGCAGGAAAGCCAGCACGCGCGCCATGTTCGTTTCGTTAAGCGTATAGCCAGGAATAAGCGGCACACGAGGAATCACGTTTATCCCGTCAGCCACCAGCTGGCGGAAATTATCCAGCACTCTGGGAAGATTCATTGCCACAATCGATTGGGCCAGATCCGCGTCCATGATCTTTAAATCAAACAACACTTCATCACACTGGCGAGCCAGCGGCATTAATCGGGACAAAGGGGCATCGCCTGCCGTTTCGATGGCCGTATGCACGCCGAAACGGCGTAAACCCTGTAGAAATTTTGTCGCGAAAGGCGCATGCAGCAACACTTCGCCACCCGAGAGCGTCACCCCACCTCCAGAGGAACGAAAGAAAACATCGTCTTTCATTACCTCGCTTACCAGCTCCTCCAGCGTAACATCCCGCCCAATAGGCTCAAATGCGCCGGAGGGGCACTCATCGACGTCCCGCAAACAGGGTGCGCAGTGAAGACATTTGCTTTCTCTGCGCACCGTTTCGATTTTCGGTGAAATCGACTCCGGATTCGCACACCACGGACAGCGATGAGGACAACCTTTAAAAAAGACCACCGTACGGATGCCGCGACCGTCATTCAATGAGTAGCGCTGGATATTGAAAATACGCGCCACCTCGGCGTGCGTTTCAACCACGTCACAGCTGATGCGCTGTGCGGCGGATAATGTCATCCTGGATCTCCTTCGATAACTCAACAAAGAAGGCGCTGTAGCCAGCAACGCGCACCACCAGCCCGGCAAAATCCTGTGGACGCTGTTGCGCTTCACGCAATGTTTCCGCGTTCACCACGTTGAACTGGATATGCTGCAACTTAAGCTGGGTGAAAGCACGAAGGAAATCCGCCAGCTTTTGCAGCCCGGCATCGCCTTCCAGCGTCGCAGGGGTAAATTTAACGTTTAACAGCGTACCGTTAGATAACAGATAGTTATCCAGCTTGCTTACCGATTTAAGTACCGCCGTTGGGCCCTGCATATCTTGCCCAAGCATCGGCGAGAGCCCACCGTCAGCCAGTTGCTCTCCGGCAAAGCGGCCATCCGGTGTAGCTCCCACCACTGCCCCCAGCGGCACGTGCGCCGATACGGAATAAGAGCCTGGCGTGAACTGTCCGCCGCGCGGGTTCCGGTATTTTTCGACCTCTTTACAGTAATGGCGCAACAGTTCAGCGCTGATATTGTCGACATCATCGATATCATTGCCGTATTTTTCGAAGCGATTGATCAACCTTGCACGCACCTTTTCTCCCTCAGGGGTGGCAAAGTTCGCTTTTAACACGGCTAAGAACTCATCAAAACTTAAGCGATGCTGTTCAAAGACCAGCCCTTTCAGGGCGTGCAGTGAATCACTCAGGTTGGCTATCCCGATCCCCTGAACGCCAGAAAAGTTATATCGCGCCCCGCCGTCGGTAATATCTTTCCCTGATTCAAGGCAATCGCTGATAAATGAAGAGAGCAACGGTACCGGTGCCCAGTCTCGATGGCCGATATCGCAAATGTTGCTCCCCTCAACCATCAGCGCAATGTAGTGGTTAATTTTGGCCCGAATATGGTCCAGCAAGCCTTCATAACTCAGCGCAGCATTACCTTCGTTCTCCTGCATCGCGATTTCCATTACTTTCAGCAGGTTAAACATCGCGATATCGTGCAGGCCATAGGTTTTACCCGGAATTGACAGTTCTACACAGCCAACCACCGCGTAGTCGCGCGCATCCTCCAGCGACACACCCCGATTCAGGAAAGCGGGTACCACCACTTCATCATTGAAAATCTGCGGGATACCGGTGCCCAGGCGGATCGTCTCCGCCGTTTTAAGCAGAAAAGGACGGTCGATAAGTTCGTTAACCCGCACGCCAAGGTTCGGTTGAGGAAGCTGAACGCTCTGGTAAGCATCCAGGCACAGGAAGGAAAGCACATTCACTGCGCTACGACCGCTCTCCGTTAAACCGCCCAACAACGCGGTATAACCCGTCGGGAAACCAGCAAAATAACGTGCGCTACTCGTCGAACGTAAAAGCACCACGTCATTGCATTTCACCCACAGCGATTCCAGTAGCTCTTTCAGAAATGCGGGATCGTCCCCCTGCGAAAACGAAGCCTGATAAAAGGGCAGCATATACTGGTCGAAGCGCCCGATAGAAAGCGAGCTGGCGTTAGATTCGTATTGCAAAATGACGTTCATATACCAGAACAGCTGACACGCCTGCCAGAACGTTTGCGGCTTATGCTGCGCGTTGTGACGCGAGATTTCGGCAATCTTTCGTAGCTCTTCACGCCGTGAAGCGTCATCAAAGACGGTTGCAAGCGTTTCAGCCAGCGCAGCATAGCGCAGAATATGGCGCTGGGAGGCTTCAAGCAGAATCAGCGCGGCGGCATAGAACGTGTTCTGAGCATCGCGGGCACAATATTCTCGCATTTGCTCCACCAGCGCACCCAGCCCGTTATTCAGCAGGCGCGGATAATCAATAATGATATGCCCCTGCCCTTTGTCCGTCTGGTTGACGCTGAAAATTTGCGTCCCTACAGCGGCTTTCACCTCATCCGTCATCTGGCTGTTGATGAAATCTTTCATCGACCGTTTTTCCCAATAGGGATACAACACGTCGCGGTAGATCTGCTTATCCGCTTCGCCGATCTCGAAGCGGTCCTGCGGACGTGTGGAAAACTGGTCCAGCTCCTTAAGTAGCCAGTACGGATCCATCTCAGGGGACATAATGCCCGCGCGCGGTTTAACGGTCCGGTTTCCGGCAATCAGTTCCTCATCACGAATCGCGATATTCACATGGTCAAGAATGTACGCCGTGGCTTTTGCTCGCCTGAGGATAACCGGCTCGCCCTCCGTCTGCTGATGGCTAGCGGTATAGAGCAAAGCACGCTCAAGCGAGATTTCACGTGGACTGGCAAAAAGTGCGTCTTTCAAACGCTGGATACGATTCGTCATGAGGGAACTCCTGTAACGGAAAACGAACCCGCCCCGAAGGGCGGGAGAGCGTCAGGCGGTTTGCGCCAGGTGGGCATCAATTTTGTTCATGATGGCGTCGGCGCGTTTTACCGCGTCGCTGATATTGACGCGTACAATGGTTTTCCCGGCAAAGCGCTCTTCGAATTTAATGCCGATATCTTTGGTTAGGATCACCATATCTGCGGCGGCAACGTCTTCTGCCGCCAGTTCGTTCTCCAGGCCAATCGACCCCTGCGTTTCAACCTTCACTTCCCAACCTTTAGATTTGGCGGCACTTTCCAGCGCTTCGGCCGCCATGTAGGTATGGGCAACGCCTGACGGACATGCTGTTACTGCGATAATTCGGGCCATGTTCTTTTCCTCAATCAGTTAATTTCGAAATCCAGATCCAGGTCGTCCTCTTTTTCCTCGACCTGTTTTGCATTCTTGCGGGCAAAACTCTTCAGCACGTTAACGCTAATGGCCGTCACCACAGCCCCCACGGCAACCGCCACGATGTAGCCCAGCTTGCCCTCCACCACAGGGAGAACGATGAGCCCGCCCCAACCGGCATAGCATTGTGCGCCCATCACGGCGGCCGTCACTGCGCCACATGCGGATCCCAGCATGATGGAGGGAATAACGCGCAGAGGATCAGCAGCAGCGAATGGAATGGCCCCTTCGGTGACCCCCACGCAGCCCATCACTAATGCAGCCTTACCCGCTTCACGCTCTTCACCGGTAAAATTCTTGCGATTAATCAGCGTCGCCAGGCCTAATCCTAGCGGTGGTATGCAAATAGCCACGGCGGCAATTGCAACGACGGTATAGACGCCCTGCGCAACGCAAATCAGCATGAAGGCATACGCCACTTTGTTGACCGGGCCGCCCATATCGAACGCCAGCATGAGACCGATAATAATGGCGAGTACCACAATGCTGCCCTGCTGCATTCCTTGCAGCCACTGGGTAAGGCCGGTGGTCAGTGCGCCTACAGGCTCGCCCAGCCCCCACATCATGATGCCTGCTGTGATAAACGTGCCGATAATCGGGATGATGAAAATTGGCATAACGGAGCGCAGCACTTTCGGGACCGGCAGTTTTTTCAGGTACCAAACGACAATCCCACCGAAAATCCCGGCGATAATCGCGCCAAAGAACCCGGCACCGAAGCTGTTGCCCACCCAGGCGGCAATTGCACAGGGAGCCAGCGCGGCGCGTTCTGCAATGGAATAGCCGATATAGGCGGCGAGGAATGGCACCATCAGCGTTAACCCCGCCACGCCGATATCAAAGAGTTTTTTCAGGTTGGGATCGGTTGCGGCATCGGGCACCGCGCCTTTGCCATACAACATGACCGAAACCGCCAGCAGAATGCCGCCCGAGACCACAAACGGGATCATGTGCGACACCCCGGTCATCAGATGCTGCCGCGTGTTCTTGAGAATATGCACCAACTCTTTCATATGTCGCTCCTGGCCTAAAACCATAAAGATGTTGTGGCAAACAATAGGCAATCAGGAAGACGGCGGACAGGAGACAAAAAGGCCATTTACTGGATTTTTGTAATGTCGAAATAAAAATGCGATCCGCCTCGACATTTCTGATAGACGTTACACATAAGACAAAGGATCACAACCTGTGAGTCAAATCTCACTTTCCGCGTGACATTACATTTGTCCAGCTTTTGGCAGATTTGTCACATGGCGCGCGTCATCCACACACTCGTATGCTGTTGCCCAATGAATGAGGATTGATTTCAGGAGTGTGTATGGCTCTCGTAGTGGAATTTACCTGTGAATTACCCAACGGTGTTCACGCGCGTCCGGCAAGTCATGTGGAAACGCTGTGCAATACGTTTATCTCGCAAATCGAATGGCACAACCTGCGCGCAGACCGTAAAGGGAATGCCAAGAGCGCACTGGCAGTCATTGGCACCGATACGCTGGCAGGCGATGCCTGTCGTCTGGTGATCCAAGGTGAAGATGAGCAGAACGCCTATCAGCAACTGGAACAATGGCTCCGGGAAGAGTTCCCACACTGTGATGCGCCGCTCGCAGAAGCCATTAATATTGAGCGCGATCCGCTGCCAGAATCCCTCGCGCGCCTTAACCCAACACTTTTCCGCGCCCTGCCCGTTTGCAGCGGTAGCGCCCAGGGCGTGTTGACCTTGCTGGCCTCGCTGGATCTCAACGCACTGTCAGATTTACCCGAAGCGAAAGACGAAGAAGATGAGCAGTTAGCACTGGATAATGGTCTCACCCTGCTGGTGAAAAACATTGAGCTGCGCGCGCTGGACAGCGACAGCACCGCCAGCGCCGTTCTTGAAGCCCATCGTTCGCTGGCTACAGATACCTCGCTGCGCCAGCACCTCCTGTCAGGGGTCAACCGGGGCTTAAGCTGCGCCCAGGCCATCATCGCCACGGCGAACCATTTCTGCGAAACGTTCTCTCGTTCCAGCAGCACGTATTTGCAGGAGCGTGTGCTGGACGTTCGCGACGTCTGCTATCAGCTTTTACAGCATATCTACGGTGAAGCGCGTTTCCCGTCTCCGGGGCAACTGACGCAGCCGAGCGTCTGCCTTGCTGACGACCTCACGCCCGGCCAGTTCCTGGAACTGGATAAAACTCTGCTCAAAGGGCTGCTGTTAAAAAGCGGTGGAACAACCTCGCACACGGTTATTCTTGCACGTTCCTTTAATATTCCGACGCTGGTGGGCGTCGACGGTGAAAGCCTGTTGCAGTGGCGCAATCAATCCGTATTTATTGATGGCAATGCTGGTGCCGTCGTGGTCGATGCCAGCGATGCGGTGGCGCGCTACTACCGACAGGAAGTACGGGTACAACAGGCACTACGCGAGCAGCAGCGCATCTGGCTGGACCGGGAAGCCAGAACCGCCGACGGCCTGCGGGTTGAGATTGCCGCGAACATCGCCCATGCGGTGGAAGCGCAGGCAGCCTTTGAGAACGGCGCCGAGGGCGTTGGCCTGTTTCGCACCGAAATGCTTTATATGGACCGCAGCAGCGCGCCCGGTGAAAACGAGCTCTACAACATTTTCTGTCAGGCACTGGAAAGTGCAAACGGGCGCAGCATCATCGTGCGGACCATGGATATCGGCGGCGATAAGCCGGTAGAGTACCTGAAGATCCCGGCCGAAAATAACCCGTTCCTCGGTTACCGCGCCGTACGTATTTACGAAGAGTATGCAGTGCTTTTCACCACCCAGCTTCGGGCGACCCTGCGCGCCTCTGCTCACGGCAGCCTGAAGATCATGATCCCGATGATCTCTTCCATGGAAGAGATCCTGTGGGTGAAAGAGAAACTTGCCGAAGCGAAACAACAGCTCCGCGCTGAGCATATTCCGTTTGATGAGAAAATCCCGCTTGGCATCATGCTGGAAGTCCCTTCGGTGATGTTTATTATCGACCAGTGTTGCGAAAAGATTGATTTCTTTAGCATCGGTAGCAATGACCTGACGCAGTATCTGCTGGCTGTTGATCGCGATAACGCCAAAGTCACACGCCATTACAATAGCCTGAACCCGGCCTTCCTGAGGGCGCTGGATTACGCGGTACAAGCCGTCCATCGCCAGGGGAAATGGATTGGCCTGTGCGGCGAACTGGGTGCAAAAGGCTCGGTGTTGCCATTGCTGGTGGGTCTGGGTTTGGACGAGCTGAGCATGGGGTCGCCCGCTATCCCGGCAACCAAAGCGCGTCTGGCGCAGCTTGATAGCCGCGCCTGCCGCCAGTTGCTGAATCAGGCCATGGCGTGTCGCACTTCGCTTGAAGTGGAGCACCTGCTGGCGCAGTTCCGCATGAATCAGCAGGACACACCTCTGGTTACACCTCGCTGCATTTCACTGGACAATGACTGGAACAGCAAAGAAGAGGTCATGAAAGGAATGACCGATAACCTGCTGCTCGCAGGACGTTGCCGCTATCCACGCAAGCTGGAGACCGATCTGTGGGCACGCGAAGCGGTCTTCTCCACCGGGCTCGGCTTTAGCTTTGCTATCCCGCACAGCAAATCGGAGCACATTGAGCAATCCACCATCAGCGTTGCACGCCTGAAAGCCCCCGTCATGTGGGGAGATGAAGAAGCACAATTCATCATCATGCTAACGCTGAATAAACACGCCGCGGGCGATCAGCATATGCGTATTTTCTCCCGACTGGCACGCCGCATCATGCATGAGGATTTCCGCAATGCGCTGGTTAACGCCAGCTCAGGGGAGGCGATTGCTTCCCTGCTACAACACGAATTAGAACTGTAAAACGAGGAAGAGTGATGGAACTGTACCTGGATACCGCCAACGTAGCGGAAGTTGAACGCCTGGCGCGCATCTTCCCCATCGCGGGCGTCACCACCAACCCAAGCATCATTGCCGCCAGCCGTGAATCCATCTGGGACGTGCTGCCGCGGCTGCAACAAGCCATCGGGCCGGAGGGCACGCTGTTTGCTCAAACCATGAGCCGCGATGCCGAAGAAATGGTGGCGGAAGCAAAACGGCTGAACAATGCCCTGCCGGACATCGTGGTAAAAATTCCCGTCACTGCACAGGGGCTCATCGCGATTAAGGCGCTGAAGAAAGAGGGAATTACCACGCTGGGCACCGCCGTTTACAGCGCCGCTCAGGGTTTACTGGCCGCGCTGGCAGGCGCGAAATACGTTGCGCCGTACGTCAACCGCGTCGATGCGCAGGGCGGTGACGGCATTCGCACGGTACAGGAGCTGCAATCTCTGCTGGAACAACATACGCCAAAGAGCATGGTGCTGGCTGCCAGCTTTAAAACGCCGCGCCAGGCGCTGGATTGCCTGTTGGCAGGATGTGAGGCAATCACGCTTCCCTTAGACGTAGCGCAACAAATGCTCGGCACGCCAGCGGTAGAGTCAGCCATAGAGAAGTTCGAGCAGAACTGGAAAAACGCGTTTGGTAACCTCAACCTCTAAGGGAGAAATGTTATGGACCGTATTATTCAATCGCCGGGGAAATACATCCAGGGTGCAGATGTTCTTACTCGCCTCGGCGACTACCTAAAGCCGCTGGCGAATCGCTGGCTGGTGGTGGGCGATAAATTTGTGCTGGGTTTTGCTGAAGAAACCCTGCGTCAGAGTTTTAAAAAAGCCGGACTCCATGCCGAAATTGCACCCTTTGGTGGTGAATGTTCGCAAAATGAAATCGATCGCCTGAAAAAGCTGGCCGACAGCGCCGACTGCCTGGCGGTGCTGGGTATCGGCGGCGGAAAAACGCTGGATACCGCCAAAGCGCTGGCGCACTTTATGGACGTGCCGGTGGCTATTGCCCCGACCATTGCCTCCACCGATGCGCCGTGCAGCGCCCTCTCCGTGATTTATACCGACAGCGGTGAGTTCGATCGCTACCTGATGCTGCCGCACAACCCGAACATGGTGATTGTCGATACCAAAGTGGTGGCAGGCGCACCTGCGCGCCTGCTGGCCGCCGGGATTGGCGATGCACTGGCAACCTGGTTTGAAGCGCGCGCCTGTTCGCGCAGCGGCGCCACGACCATGGCGGGTGGCAAGTGCACGCAGGCAGCGTTAGCGCTGGCAGAGCTGTGCTACAACACGCTGGTTGAAGAGGGCGAGAAAGCGATGCTGGCGGCAGAGCAGCATGTCGTCACACCGGCGCTGGAACGCATTATCGAAGCCAACACCTATCTCAGCGGGGTGGGCTTTGAAAGCGGCGGGCTGGCGGCGGCGCATGCCATTCACAACGGCATGACGGCGGTGCCGGATGCGCATCATTTTTACCATGGTGAAAAGGTCGCGTTCGGCACACTGACACAGCTGGTACTGGAGAACGCGCCGGTTGAAGAGATTGAGACCGTCGCCGCGCTTTGCCACAGCGTTGGGCTGCCGATCACCCTGGCGCAGCTGAACATCAAAGAGGATATTCCGGCCAAAATGCGGCTGATCGCGGAAGCGTCCTGCGCCGAAGGTGAAACCATTCACAACATGCCTGGCGGCGTCACGCCGGATCAGGTCTATGCGGCGCTGCTGGTGGCCGACCAGTATGGACAGCGATTCTTGCAGGAGTGGGAGTAACGAAAAAAGCCGGGTGGCGCTGCGCTTACCCGGCCTACATGGCACTTTAATTTGTAGGCCGGGTAAGGCGTAGCCGCCACCCGGCACATGGGTTACTTCACGTCAAACCGGTCCAAATCCATCACTCGCGCCCACGCGGCAACAAAATCACGGACGAACTTCTCGTGTGCATCACTGCTGGCGTAAACTTCGGCCAGCGCACGCAGGACGGCGTTTGAACCGAAGACCAGATCGGCGCGGGTGGCGGTGTATTTCACTTCCCCGCTGGCGCGATCGCTACCGGCAAACAGCTCGTTTGAGTCATCGGTCGCTTTCCACTGGGTGTTCATATCCAGCAGATTAACGAAGAAGTCGTTGCTCAGCACGCCCTCGCGGTTGGTAAACACACCATTCTTGCTGCCATCGAAGTTTGCACCCAGTACGCGCAGACCGCCGATTAGCACCGTCAGTTCCGGCGCGGTCAGGGTCAGCTGCTGGGCTTTGTCGATCAGCAGCGACTCGGTGGTGGACACATCCACCTGCGCACGGTAGTTGCGGAAACCGTCGGCAACCGGTTCGAGCAGGTTAAACATCTCGATGTCCGTCTGGTCCTGACGCGCATCTACGCGGCCTGGGGTAAACGGTACGTTGACGTAAACGCCTGCCGCTTTCGCCGCCTGCTCAACGCCCACAACACCTGCCAGCACGATGATATCGGCCAGTGAGGCTTTATTAGTGGTGCGCTGAATAGCTTCCAGAGCCGGTAACGCCCGTACCGCCGCGGCGTTCACATCCCAGTCGCGCTGAGGCGCCAGCGCCAGACGCGCGCCGTTAGCGCCGCCACGCTTGTCGCCGCCGCGGAAGGTCGATGCCGACGCCCAGGCCACGGAAACCAGCTCGCTCACGGAGAGACCAGAGGCCGCGATTTCCGCTTTCAGGCTTTCAATATCTTCCTGCGTCGGATGGAACACCGGCTGCGGCAGCGGATCCTGCCAAATCAGATCTTCTTTCGGCACTTCCGGGCCGATGTACCGCGCTTTTGGCCCCATATCGCGGTGGGTCAGCTTGAACCACGCGCGCGCAAAGGCTTCGTTGAAGGCCTGCGGATCGTTCAGGAAGCGACGGGAAATTTTCTCGAATTCCGGATCAAAACGCAGCGTCAGGTCGGTGACCAGCATGGTTGGCTTGCGTTTTTTCGACGGGTCAAACGGGTCAGGCATAATTTCCGGCGCATCCACGGCTTCAAACTGAATGGCGCCCGCCGGGCTACGCGTCTGCACCCATTCGTATTTGAACAGGTTCTCGAAGAAGTAGTTGCTCCACTGGGTCGGGGTTTGAGACCAGATAACTTCCAGCCCGGAGGTGATGGCGTCAGCGCCAATACCGGTGCCGTGCGTGCTGGCCCAGCCCAGGCCCTGCGCTTCAATCGGTGACGCTTCCGGGTCAGTGCCCACATGCGTGGCTTCGCCTGCGCCGTGCGTTTTACCGAGCGTATGGCCGCCTGCAATCAGCGCGACGGTCTCTTCGTCGTTCATGCCCATGTTGCCAAAGGTAGCGCGGATCGCCGCCGCCGCAGACAGCGGTTCACCGCTGGCGTTTGGCCCTTCGGGGTTAACGTAAATCAGGCCCATTTCAGTGGCCGCAAGCGGGCGCTTCGCCAGCGCTTCCGGGTCACGGTGGGTCAGCCAGGCTTTTTCATCGCCCCAGTTCACGTCCAGATCCGGTTCCCAGACGTCTTCACGCCCGGCACCGAAACCAAAAGTGCGGAAGCCGGAGTTCTCCAGCGCCACGTTACCCGCGAGGATAAACAGGTCGGCCCAGGAGATTTTTTGTCCGTATTTTTGCTTAACTGGCCACAGCAGACGGCGAGCCTTATCCAGGCTGACGTTATCAGGCCAGGAGTTCAGCGGCGCAAAACGTTGCTGGCCGCGCCCCGCGCCGCCGCGACCGTCAACGGAGCGATAGGTACCCGCACCGTGCCAGGCCATACGAATAAACAGGCCCGCATAGCTTCCCCAGTCGGCAGGCCACCACGGTTGTGAGTCGGTTAAAAGGGCTTTGAGATCGCCCTTAAGGGCGGAATAGTCGAGCTTGCTGAATTCTTTGCGGTAGTCGAAGTCTTCACCCAGCGGGTTCGAACGGTTGGAATGTTGGTTTAGAAGATCGATGCGGAGTTGTTTAGGCCACCAATCTTTGCTGCCGGTACCTGCACCCGCGCTGTGATCGACGCCGCCCTGGTGGAACGGACATTTGCCGGCGGATGCCGCGTTATTGGTCTCGTCTGACATGCTCATCGCTATGCTCCCTTTACAGTGTTACCGTTACGATATACAACACTAGCGATAAGAGATAGTTGAATTAATCCACAGATTCGATAGCTAATACCTTTTAACTCTCTGTTCGATTAAAAAACCCTCGTTTTATGAGGGCTTTTTACTTTACAGCGCCGGGCGAACACCGAGCGTATGGCAAATGGCATAGCTCATTTCCGCGCGATTCAGGGTATAGAAATGGAAATCTTTCACCCCTTCGCGGCTTAAAATCTTCACCATGTCCATCGCGATATTGGCTCCCACCAGCTTGCGGGTTTCCGGGTCGTCGTCCAGCCCTTCATACATTTTGGACATCCACAGCGGAATGCGCACGTTGGTCATATCCGCGAATTTCTTCGCCTGTTTGAAGTTCGAGACCGGCAGAATACCAGGGATGATTTCGACATCAATACCTGCCGAGACGCAGCGGTCACGAAAGCGCAGGTAGCTTTCAACGTCAAAGAAGAACTGAGTAATCGCACGGTTAGCACCAGCCTCCACTTTACGCTTCAGGTTGAGCAGATCCGCCTGGGCACTTTTGGCTTCCGGGTGAACTTCAGGGTAGGCGGCCACGGAGATATCAAAGTCGGCAACGTCTTTCAGCAGGCCGACCAGATCGGCGGCAAACATCTCTGGCTTACCGCTGCCTGGCGGGAGGTCGCCGCGCAGGGCCACAATGTGGCGAATGCCGTTATTCCAGTAGTCCTGGGCAATGGCGCGCAGTTCATCACGGGTGGCGTCGATACAGGTCAGGTGCGGCGCCGCTTCCAGACCGGTTCGGTCTTTAATGCCCTTAATGATGCTGTGCGTGCGGTCACGCTCACCGGAGTTGGCGCCGTAGGTCACGGAGACGAACTTCGGCTTGAGGCTGCTCAGGCGATCGATAGAGCTCCACAGGGTTTGCTCCATTTCACTGGTGCGCGGCGGGAAAAATTCAAAAGAGACGTTAATCTGGCCGTTTACTTCGGCCAGGCTCTGGTTCAGTGCTTCCCGCTGGTTGGCGTGAAAAAAGCTCATACCCTACCCCTATCAATCGCGTGTCATTGTCTGTTGTGTTGTGAACTTCTATACGTTTAGACGTCCAGATGTAAAAATGACGGAAAAGCGGGATGACGTCAACAGAAATAATCAACATTAACGGTGAGGTTTGTTCAGGGAAGATGAAGGGCATTCATGATGGGGGTGAGTGCGGTCTGATACCCTCACCCCGACCCTCTCCCACAGGGCTGAGGGTTCCCCAGAAAAATGAAAAGCACGATGAAGTGTGATCTACTGGTTGCGC
>NZ_JBMKIC010000041.1:0-32561 GCF_049238665.1 Enterobacter cloacae complex sp. IR5450 | reverse complement strand
GGATTTTTTCTCTTCAGCCGACCGGGTTGTTTGTGAAGTGATTCACATCCGCCGTGTCGATGGAGGCGCATTATAGGGAGTTCCCGAGCGACCGCAACAGAAAAGTTGCAAAAAAATGACTGATTGCTGTATTCCCCAGCAAAACCCCGCCTTATACCTTTTTACGCACAGACTTATCCACAATCCATTGACGATCCCGGTGTGATCCAGCGATTTGAACACTATACTAGCGGCAAATATTTCTCTCGCGGGTCAACCTCATGACGACACAACGACTTCAACGTGACTGCCGTCTCCCAACCGCCGGGCTCGCCGTGCTGGTGTTACTTATGGCAGGTTTTGCACTGCATGAGCACTGGAATGCTTTTATTCAGTGGTGCCTCGCCACCCAGATCACCCTGCACCGTTATCTGGTGATGTATTTGCTGCAACTTAATAATCATCAGTACAGCGGTGGGCTGTGGTTGTTAACCGGTGCGTTTCTTTATGGTGTACTCCATGCCGTTGGACCGGGACACGGCAAATTCATCGTCACCACGTATCTCACCACCAATAAAGAGAGCCAGCTCGCGGCGCGCGTCGTACCGTTTATCGGTAGCCTGATGCAGGGCGTCAGCGCAATCGCCTTTGTCTTTATCCTGGCGGTTGGATTGAACCTCGCGTCAGGGGATATCAGCACCAGCCGTTGGTACGTCGAGAAAATCAGCGCCCTACTGATTGCCGCCTTCGGTGCATTTATCATTTATCAGGCGCTCAGCAGCCTGCGTCCGCGCAAAATGGCGATTAGCGCCATCAAGCCGCTTCACCAGCATAATGAACATTGTGGCTGCGGCCATCACGGCGTAGGGGTGGATCTGGCTAAAAGCGACTGGAAAACCCGTCTGGGCGTGGTGCTGGCCATAGGCGCATGCCCGTGCAGCGGGGCAATTATGATCCTGATGTTCTCGAATGCGCTCGGCATTATTAGCTGGGGGATTGCTGCTGTGATGACAATGTCGCTGGGCACGGCGCTGTCGATTATGGGGCTGTCGCTGGCAGTACGTTACGCACGTGAACGCATAGTAGCCTGGTTTGGTGGCGGCACGTCCCTGAACTGGATAATGCCGATGGTCAAAATTGCCGGAGGGGTTGTTCTGATACTGTTCGCGACGGTCCTGTTCCTGACGGTGATCCCCGTCAGCGCTGGCGGCGACTACATCGCCGCAGGATGCTAATAAAAGAAAACCCGCCAGCGGCGGGTTTTTTTATCACTCGTTAATTCTCGGATGCTGGTCAACCAGGCGAGAACGTTTTTTCTGAAGCGCCTCGATCTCTGCGTCAATATCTTCAATCTTCTGCTCTACATTATCGTAGTGCTCACGCAGTATCTCTTTCGCTTCCTGAATATCAGACGCCGCAGGCGTTGCCCCTTTCAGGGGACGATTCGCCGTCTCCTTCATGGTAATACCGGTAATCAGGCCGACCACCGCAATGACCATCAGATAGTAAGCAGGCATCATCAGGTTCTGCGTGCTCTCCACCAGTGAAGCAGCAAGTGTCGGCGTCAGGCCCGCAATCAGAACGGAGATATTAAAGGCTGCCGCCAGCGCACTGTAGCGAATATGCGTCGGGAACATTGCCGGCAGCGTAGAAGCCATCACCCCGATGAAGCAGTTGAGGATCACCGCCAGCATCAGCAGACCGGCGAAAATCAGCCCCAGCACATTGCTGTTAATCAGAATAAAGGCCGGAATTGCCAGTGCGAACAAGGCGACGCTGCCGAGAATAATGAATGGCTTACGGCCAAAGCGGTCGCTCAACAGACCCATAATCGGCTGCACAAACAGCATACCTACCATGATGGCGATAATAATCAGCACACCGTGGTCTTCCGAGTAGTGCAGGTTATGCGACAGGTAGCTCGGCATGTAGGTCAGCAGCATGTAATAGGTGACGTTGGTGGAAATCACCAGACCAATACAGGTCAGCAGGCTGCGCCAGTGTTTGGTCGCAATCTCCTTGAACGACACTTTCGGGCCATCCTGTAACCCTTCACGGTCACCCTGCTCCAGCTTTTCAACGTGCTGCTGAAACGCAGGCGTCTCTTCCAGGGCGTGACGCAGGTAAAGCCCAATGATGCCCAGCGGCAGCGCCAGGAAGAACGGAATACGCCAGCCCCAGTCAAGGAAGTTCTCTTCACCCACTACGGTTGAGATCAGAACGACAACCCCCGCGCCCATGACGAATCCGGCAATCGAACCAAAGTCCAGCCAGCTGCCCATAAAGCCGCGTTTACGGTCCGGAGAATATTCGGCGACAAAAATCGATGCACCGGTATATTCGCCGCCAACGGAGAAGCCCTGCGCCATCTTACAGATCAACAGCAGAATCGGCGCCCATATACCAATAGTCGCATACGACGGAATAAGGCCGATACAGAATGTACTTATCGACATGATGACAATGGTAATAGCCAGGATTTTCTGGCGACCATATTTATCACCCAGCATGCCGAAGAAAAGACCACCAAGAGGGCGAATCAGGAAGGGAACGGAGAACGTACCCAGCGCGGCAATCATCTGCAAGCTGGGATCGGCACCGGGGAAGAACACTTTACCAAGTGCATAGGCCACAAAGCCGTAAACACCAAAATCGAACCACTCCATCGCATTACCGAGCGAGGCCGCTGTAATCGCTTTGCGCAGTTTCGCGTCATCAATAATGGTGACATCGCGCAGCGTGATGGGTTTTACTTTTTTCCTTCTAAGCATAGCTTTCCTCGTAGACTCAGCCCCGTCCGTTTCACAGCGCATTTTGCAAGCTGTGAACCAGAGATCCGCTCCATGCGAATCTCCTTATTCAAGCGTAGCAGGTTTACTTACATTGACGTTTTACCTCAATACAACCGAACCTGTTGACGCCTGTCTGGGCAGTTAAAGACCTTTTTACCCTACCAGCGTTTATATATGTGATCAACTTCACATATATTTTTCCTGTTCGTAAGATGCCTTCAGCTTTTGTCAATTCACGATAAATAAGGTCATTCTCAACCCCCTTATCAAACAGATCTTAACGCCCGTTATTATTCATTCCCAAACAAAATACAATCACATTTCTTCACAGCGAATTTACACAAAATTTAATTATTAATCGTGGGCAATCCTGTTTCCATTCAATATGTGACGGAGATAACTAAAACAGCGTTTCGTTTTGATTGAATCGCAATTCCAAAGATCGCATGATAAATCCGAACACGATATCTCAGCGGCTTTCAAATGAAGGAATACTGAACGCCTTAATTTCACTTTACAGCATAAGTAACGAATCGATTGGCCTCCAAAAAGGCAATCATTTGAATTTGTTGATCTATTTTTTGAGATTTCCGCCAGCCACGCGGGCGAGATGTGAGGGTTAATGATGAAGATTAAAGCAACTATAGAACGCATCCCGGGCGGGATGATGCTGGTCCCGCTGGTACTTGGCGCGATATTAAATACGCTGGCCCCGAATACCGGTGCTTATTTTGGCGGTTTTACAAAAGGTATGATCACCGGAACGGTACCGATTCTGGCAGTCTGGTTCTTTTGCATCGGCGCATCTATTAACTTGCGTGCAACAGGTACGGTATTACGTAAATCAGGGACGTTGGTCATTACTAAAATTGCGGTCGCCTGGGTTGTTGCCATGATCTGTGCGATGTTCATTCCGGAGAATGGAATTCAGACTGGCTTCTTCGCCGGATTATCCGTTCTGGCCATTGTCTCAGCAATGGATATGACCAACGGCGGTCTCTATGCCAGCCTGATGAATCAATATGGCACCAAAGAAGAATCGGGCGCGTTCGTGCTGATGTCCCTGGAGTCGGGTCCACTGATGACGATGTTGATTCTGGGTTCTGCTGGCCTTGCCTCCTTTGAACTACACCATTTTGTCGGGGCGATCCTGCCGTTCCTGATTGGTTTTGCGCTGGGTAACCTCGATCACGATCTGCGCGATTTCTTCAGCAAAGCCACCCCGGTACTGATCCCGTTCTTCGGCTTCGCGTTGGGCAATACCATCAACCTGAACGTAATTCTGGAAACCGGCCTGCTGGGTATTGTGCTGGGTGTTGCCGTCATCGTCATCACGGGTATTCCGCTGATTATTGCAGACCGCGTCATCGGGGGCGGCAACGGAACCGCGGGTGTGGCCGCCTCTTCGGCCGCAGGCGCTGCGGTAGCCAACCCGGTGATTATCGCCCAGATTAACCCGGCCTTTGAACCCGTAGCCGCTTCCGCCACGGCTCTGGTTGCCGCCAGCGTGATTGTGACGGCAATTCTGGTCCCTATCATCACGGCACTGTACGCCAGACGCTTTGGGCATGTGCCTGAGACCCGGACAGAACATGAAGCGGTAGAAATGCACCACTAACCCTTTCGCCCCCTCTTTAAAAAGAGGGGGCAATCACGTACCAAATATCTCTTCCACCATGCCATCCACCAGCCGTTTTGCCGAACAGAGTCTTGGCATCCCCAGCGCGACCGTTTGCCAGCTCTGCGTCACTGACCAGCTCACCGGATGTTTTTCCGCCTGACACCAGTCCCCCAGCCAGCCCAGCATATCTTTATAATCAATCAGACCGGGAGAAGCGGGCGTCGTCAGCCACTGATGGTAAAAATGCCGGGTGGTGGGAGAAGCATTAATCTCCTGTGCCAGATAATTTGCGGCCATGCTGCGCAGGTTATCTTTCAGCATGGCCGCCACATCACTATTCGCCAGACGACAGGCATCGCCAAACGCCCCCCAGCGCAACTCTTCCAGCACGATAAAGCAGCGGCCAGCCAGCGACCAGCCGTCATACTGCCCGGCTCGCCAGCGGGTAAAAATTTGCTCGCTGTGCTCACCCGCCTGAACCGTAAGACCGCGCTGCGCGAGCGCTTTCTCTTTATAGGCGGCACGCTGGTTGAAATGTGCGGAGAGCTCCTCGTACTGTTGCAACAATCCGGGAGGTTGAGGGAGGCGTGGATTCACCTGCTGGCGCAGGGCTACCAGCCTGTCGGACATACGGGTCAGCGCAAGGTGTCCGGGGTCGAGCATACCGGCAAGTTTCTCCGCCAGACCCAGCCGCAGTGCTGCATTTTCGTTGAGCATTCCCGCCATTGCCCACGGCCGCAGCCGGGTCTGCGTAATGATCTCCTGCGTCAAACGCTCACGAAATTGTAGTTGCTGTGGCCCCAGGAGGGCGTGACGTGCAGCATCCGCCCCCTGGACCAAATCGACCATAAATTTTGGATGAATACACTCCAGCGTCCGCCCGGGACCGTCCAGTAGCTGTGTTGTCATGGTTGCTCTGCCGCGAATAAGGTTTGAATATCATCGCGTAACAGTCGGGTATCTTCCTGAATCCACGCCGCAGTGGTCATACTTTGCTTCAACAACTGGCTAAGCGCCCGGGTTGAATGCTCATTCTGCTGCCGAACGGCAAGGCTATCACGCAAGCTTTCCTGTAACCCGGTCAGGCACAACGAAAACTCTGCAAAGAACGTTGCCATACCTGCCGTAACAGAGACATCGACCTGCGCGGCCAAAGCTTTACGAATTTGATCGCAAAACTGATCGGTATGTTGCGTAAATTTGCCATGAAGCTGAGCGATGTCGATGACATAGCGTGTGCGCGTCACGACATACTCCTCCCAGCCCCAGCCGGGATTATTGAGCCAGCGCGAGACGGTATTACGTACGCTGCCTGCCCCTGCTGGCTGACTGGCGGGAGGGGTGTCCTGCACAATGGCATCATTAAATAACCCGCGCGTATTGAAATTAAGCTGGTTTGCCTGAAACGCCGGGAAGCTAATCCGCGCCCGAAATCCGGCATGACTGAGCTGCTCCTTAATTCGCGTCTCGATGGGTCGCATCGCCTCATTCAACGATCGGGCGAGCGTAGACTCCAGCTGATCGAAGCGTAACGCCAGCTCCCGGCCAATTCTGCTCTGCGCATTCAGCATAATCTGCTCGCATGACGATCGGATCTTGCTCAGGACAATCTGCGCCTGCCCTTCATCGTCAAGCACCAGCTGCTGGATCGCATCCGCGTCGTCTTCACGCAAACTGGATGGCTCGCGGCCTGCTAAGTCAAGAATAGACGGGCGGCTAAAAATGTCGCCCAGCGCCTGGTGAAGTTCATCTTTCTGGCGAAGCAGAAAAGCATCCGTTGCGTTCAGCGCCTCTTCAACTTCATGCTGGACCTCATCGCTCACCACGCTCTGCCGCTGACGCAGCATCGTCATATCCTCTTCCAGGCGCGCAATATTCAGCTCCAGCTCATCAAAAGCGACCGTCAGTCCCTGATGGCGAAAGTCCAGGTATTCTCTGGCATTTTGCGCATAGTTCAGCAGCTTATGCGATGCCGACCGCAAAGCGAACAGTGAGGCGTTGGCGTAAGCCGCGTAAATCAGTTTGCGGATGGGCTGTTCGAACAGCGAATCCTCCCACAGCAGATCCGCCGCATGGCGAATATGGTCAATATCGTCCAGGTCGGCCGTTCGCCAGCGGCGGCCCAGCGCGGCCTCGGCAAAATCCTGTACCCAACGCTGATCCTGATGATCGGGAAGGCGCCCATGGACGTTCATCTCATAGCGGGCGCGGTTTGCCAGATAGGCCCACATGGAAGAGACCGGATAAATTTGCCCCGGAGAAATATTCCCTTTCATCAGCGTGCCGGAAATCATCGCCCGCACCTGCTCTTCATCGTCGCTATTACGATCTTTCTGATCGAATTTGTTGACCAGGGCGTAAAGCGGCACGGATTTCCCGGCAGCCGAAATTGCCTGACGAACCTCAGCATCAGAAATGGATTTAAGCTGGGTGTAGTCCATCACCGCCAGAACGGCGGAGGCGCGCGCCAACTGCTCATTGAGCATTTTTTGCAGGTGCGGCTGACCGGCCTCGTTCGGCCCCGGCGTGTCGAGCAGCGTCAGTTGCCCCAGGTGCGCATCCAGACCGGCGAGATGCACAAACTCCACCTCAATCACCGGAATATGTTCAATCGCGGCATACTCAGAGAACGGAAACTCCACGCCCAGCGCCTGAGAAAGCCGCACCAGATCGTTCAGGCTTTTCAGACAATGAAAGATGGGCTCCGCGCCCAGGTGATGTTTTTCAAACGCCTCACCTCTTTCTATGCGCTCCAGCAGCGTATTCATGTCCTTGTCGATTTCCAGACGCCGCGCCAGCTTGCCGCGATCTTTATCGCACAGTTTTTTCTGCAACTGGGTAATCAGGGTATCGATGGGCGAAACGTGCAAAAAATGCAGCACCGGCTCCTTCTGGCCCGGCGTATGGCGGATCAGCGTGGGAAACGCCGTCATCGGACGATTGCGGTTCGGCAGCACTTCCGTGCCCACAATCGCATTAATGGTGGTCGATTTTCCCGCTTTCATGGTACCCACAATCGCCAGTACCATTTCGAGGCGGGTTATTTTGCGTAATTCATTATTCAGCATCGCCTGCTGAGCGTCGACACCTCGTGCGCTAAAATGCAATGGCAAAACGTTGTTATTAACGCCGCTCATGGCAGCGGTTGTGCTATCCAGCTTTGCAATCGGCATAGATTTTAATGAATCAAGATTGTTCAGAGCGAGCTGTAACAAACGTTCAGCTTCCTGGCTTAATTCAAATATGGTCTGTGTGTGCATGATAAAAGCCTTCCCTTAACGCAAATTTATTACTTTTATTAAGCCACGATGTTTTAATTATACTTTTCAGGCTTATATGATCACGTATGGAAAACATGTTCATTTAATACAACTAACTGAAGATAATGAGAATTTAAAACCCACCCTCGTAATACGTGTAAAACATCCCCTGGCCAGAAAGCCAAAAGTGAATAGACAAAACGCATTTTCAGGAAACATCAGGATATATCATCGTTATTTACCCACCAAAAAAGAGAGGTATTCCCTGACGCCAAAAGATGTATGTCGTCAGAGGAGGGTAGATAAATAACGGCTTGTTCCTTCACCTTATCCGAAATGGCACAGCGTAGCAATTTGCTGTAATAAAATATTCGATACATTTAGCATGATTACGATCTCTGCCGTTCAGGGCATACGCTTCCCTTAATTCACTGACAGTTCGTGTCATCGCTTGCGCATTTATGCGCTATTTTTATAAAACAATATCACCGACAAAAGTGGGGATTTGCGTTATACTCGCTGCCTTTTTCGGCACACTGCCGTCATTTAGCTGGCGTTTTCCAGCGTGTTAACACTTTTGAGGATACCCACATGCAACTTCCACACTGCCCGAAATGCAATTCTGAATACACCTATGAAGACAATGGCATGTTCGTTTGCCCGGAATGCGCCCATGAATGGAACGATGCGGAGCCTGCGCAGGACAGCGATGCGCTGATCGTGAAAGACGCGAATGGCAACCTGCTGGCAGACGGCGACAGCGTTACCGTTGTGAAAGATCTTAAGGTAAAAGGCAGCTCCTCCATGCTGAAGATCGGCACTAAAGTTAAAAATATCCGTCTGGTTGAAGGCGATCATAATATTGACTGCAAAATTGACGGCTTCGGTCCGATGAAACTGAAATCTGAGTTCGTGAAAAAGAACTGATTGTCCCGCCCGGTGACGCTTCGCTTACCGGGCGTTCGGGAACTACACTTAACGGGCTTTTCTTACGTGAGGTAAAGATTATGCCGTTAAGTCCCTACATCTCTTTCGCCGGCAACTGTGCGGAGGCGACGGCCTTCTATCAGCAGGCCGTCGGCGCAGAACTCCTCTACAAAATCACCTTCGGCGAAATGCCCAAAGACGAAAACAGCGAAGAAGGCTGTCCGTCAGGCATGAACTTCCCGGATACCGCCATCGCCCACTCTAATGTCCGCATTGCCGGCAGCGATATCATGATGAGCGATGGTCTGCCACCCGGTAGCAGCACGCAGTACGCCGGATTTACGCTGGTGCTCGACACGCAGGACGTGGATGAAGGCAAACGCTGGTTCGACAACCTCTCTGATGGCGGCAATGTCGAAATGGCCTGGCAGGAGACTTTCTGGGCGCACGGATTCGGGAAAGTCACCGATAAATACGGCGTGCCGTGGATGATTAACGTCGTTAAATCATAGGCCGCATAAGCGCAGCGCATCCGGCAACAGCGCCCGGTCGCGCTGCGCTGGCCGGGCCTAGGGTGATTGTCATCAAACTCCCCTCAACTCTTCAAACTCCCGCAACCAACACTTAACCTGAATGTCATATTGATGCGCCAGCATGAGGCCACATTTATCGTGAGGCCGGGCACATGCAAACTGTCATTCGCGTCGAGAAACTGAGCAAAACCTTCCATCACAACAAGGCGCTGCATGCCGTAGATCTGACCGTCCAGCAGGGCGAAATGGTGGCGCTGTTGGGGCCGTCTGGTTCAGGTAAATCCACCCTTCTTCGTCACTTGAGCGGCCTGATTACCTGTGACAAAACGCCGGAAAGCCGCGTCGAACTGCTGGGGAACACCGTGCAACATGCGGGGCGTCTGGCGAGCGATATTCGCAAAAGCCGCGCTCAGACGGGCTATATCTTTCAGCAGTTCAACCTGGTGAACCGCCTGACCGTGCTCGAGAACGTGCTGATTGGCGCGCTCGGCAGCACCCCGTTCTGGCGCACCTGCCTGCGCTGGTTCTCCCCATCCCAGAAGCAAGAAGCCTTACAGGCGCTGACCCGCGTCGGCATGGCGCATTTCGCCCACCAGCGCGTCTCCACGCTCTCCGGCGGACAGCAGCAGCGCGTCGCCATTGCCCGCGCCCTGATGCAGAAAGCCAAAATTATCCTGGCCGATGAACCTATCGCCTCGCTGGATCCGGAGTCCGCCCGCATCGTGATGGAAACCCTGCGCGACATCAATCAGAACGACGGCATCACCGTGGTGGTGACGCTGCATCAGGTGGATTACGCCCTGCGCTACTGCGAGCGCATCGTCGCCCTGCGTCAGGGACATGTGTTCTTTGATGGCGCAAGCCACCAGTTTGATAACGAACGTTTTGACCATCTCTACCGCAGCGTAAACCGCGTCGAAGAGCGCGCGCAGGCTGCATAACGACCCATAACGAGGAATGGAAATGAGCTATAAAACGGTTGCCGCGCTGGCCTTCACCAGCATGTTCAGCATCAGCACCCTGTTAAGCCCGGCCCACGCCGAGGAGCAGGAAAAAGCACTGAACTTTGGCATCATTTCGACAGAATCACAGCAGAACCTGAAACCCCAGTGGGAACCGTTCCTGAAAGATATGGAAACCAAACTGGGGATCAAAGTGAACGCGTTCTTCGCCCCGGATTACGCGGGCATCATTCAGGGAATGCGCTTCAACAAAGTCGACATCGCCTGGTATGGCAACCTCTCTGCTATGGAAGCGGTAGATCGCGCGAACGGCCAGGTGTTCGCCCAGACCGTTGCGGCAGACGGCTCTCCGGGCTACTGGAGCGTGCTGATTGTTAACAAAGACAGCCCGATCAACAACCTCAACGACATGCTCGCCAAACGCAAAGAGCTGACCTTTGGTAACGGCGACCCGAACTCTACCTCCGGCTTCCTCGTCCCTGGCTACTACGTCTTCGCGAAAAACAACGTCTCCGCCAGCGACTTTAAGCGCACGGTCAACGCCAGCCACGAAACCAATGCCCTGGCCGTGGCGAATAAGCAGGTTGACGTTGCTACCAACAACACTGAAAACCTCGACAAGCTGAAGACCTCCGCGCCGGAAAAGCTGAAGGAAATCAAGGTTATCTGGAAATCACCGCTGATCCCGGGCGACCCGATCGTGTGGCGCAAAAACCTCTCCGAGAACACCAAGGACAAGGTCTACGACTTCTTTATGAACTACGGCAAAACGCCGGAAGAGAAAGCGGTTCTGGCACGTCTGGGCTGGGCACCGTTCCGCGCGTCCAGCGATTTGCAGCTGGTGCCGATTCGCCAGCTGGCGCTGTTCAAGCAGATGCAGGGCGTGAAGGACAACAAAGGCCTGAAGGACGAAGAGAAGACCAGCAAAGTGTCGGAAATTCAGGCGCAGCTGGACGATCTCGACCGCCTGACCGCCGCGCTCGGCGCCATGACCAGCGTGAATAAAGCGGTGCAGTAACGCCTTTCTCCCTCTCCCTCAAGGGAGAGGGGACTAAACCCAAAGGAGCCAACATGCAAACCATCACCCTCCCGCCGCCAAAACGCAGCTGGTTCTCGCTCATAAGCTGGGCTGTTCTGCTGGCGGTGCTCGTTATCTCCTGGAAGGGCGCGGAGATGGATCCGCTGCTGCTCTTCAGGGACTCAGGCAACATGGCGACCTTCGCCGCCGACTTCTTCCCACCGGACTTCAGCCAGTGGCAGGACTACCTCGGTGAAATGGCGATCACCCTGCAAATTGCCGTCTGGGGCACCGCCCTCGCCGTGATCCTCTCCATTCCGTTTGGCCTGATGAGCGCCGAAAACATCGTGCCATGGTGGGTTTACCAGCCGATGCGCCGCCTGATGGACGCCTGTCGCGCCATCAACGAAATGGTCTTTGCGATGCTATTCGTGGTCGCCGTCGGCCTGGGTCCGTTCGCGGGCGTGATGGCGCTGTTCATCCACACCACCGGCGTGCTCTCCAAGCTGCTCTCCGAAGCGGTTGAAGCCATCGAGCCCGGCCCGGTGGAAGGCATCCGGGCAACCGGAGCGAACAAAATCGAAGAGATCCTGTACGGCGTCCTGCCGCAGGTGATGCCGTTGCTCATCTCCTATTCCCTGTACCGCTTCGAGTCCAACGTTCGCTCCGCCACCGTAGTCGGCATGGTGGGCGCAGGCGGCATTGGCGTCACCCTGTGGGAAGCGATTCGTGGTTTCCAGTTCCAGCAAACCTGCGCCCTGATGGTGCTAATCATCGTCACCGTCAGCCTGCTGGATTTCCTCTCTCAACGTTTGCGTAAGCACTTCATCTGAGAAGCGAGGCTTTGATTGGTATGCACTTATCCAGACATCCGACCAGTTACCCCACCCGCTGGCAAGAGATTGCGGCAAAGCTCGAAGTGGAGCTGCGCACGCACTATCGCTGCGGAGACTACCTGCCTGCCGAGCAGCAGCTTGCCGACCGCTACGAAGTGAATCGTCACACCCTGCGTCGTGCCATCGATCAACTGGTGGAGCGCGGCTGGGTCCAGCGTCGTCAGGGCGTCGGCGTGCTGGTGCTGATGCGTCCGTTTGACTACCCGCTTAATGCCCAGGCGCGTTTTAGCCAGAACCTTCTCGATCAGGGCAGCCACCCCACCAGCGAAAAGCTGCTGTCTGTCCTGCGCCCGGCCTCCCGCCACGTGGCGGACGCGCTGGGGATTCAGGAGGGCGACAACGTCGTTCACCTGCGCACGTTGCGCCGGGTGAACGGCGTGGCGGTCTGTCAGATCGACCACTACTTCGCGGACCTCACCCTCTGGCCCGTTCTGCAACATTTCGCCAGCGGTTCCCTGCATGATTTTCTTCAGGACGCGACGGGTATCGTGCTCAAACGCACCCAGACGCGCATCAGCGCCCGCCGCGCGCAGGCGAAAGAGAGCAAGGTGCTGGAGATCCCCAACATGGCCCCGCTGCTCTGCGTGCGCACCCTCAACCACCGTGACGGCGACGTCAACGCAACGGAATACTCCGTCAGCCTGACCCGCGCCGACATGATTGAATTTACCATGGAGCACTGAATGCACTTCGACACCTCCACTCGTCAGCGCTGGATGCGCGTGCTGGCCCACAGCCAGCCTGCTGCGCTGGCTGCCCGCATGAACGCGCTCGGCCTGACGCCGGATTACGACACGATCCGCGCGCCGGAGATCGGCCTGGTGCAGATCCAGGCACGCATGGGCGGCACCGGCGAGCGCTTCTTCGCCGGCGATGCCACCCTCACCCGCGCGGTGATCCGCCTGAAAAGCGGCACGCTGGGCTACGGCTACGTACTTGGCCGCGACAAAACGCACGCCGAGCGCTGCGCAGCGATCGACGCGCTTTTACAGGAAAAGCCGCATTTTCAGACGTTAATGGAAACCCTTATTGCCCCGCTGGAAGCTGACCGCGCCGCACGCCTTGCCGCGCGTCAGGCCGAAGTAAATACCAGCCGGGTCGACTTCTTTACGCTCGTTCGCGGAGACAACGCATGACGCTTCAACCTGCTTTTACCCTGGCCGTCCAGGATGCCCAACAGAGTTTCCGTCGACTGCTGAAAGCCATGAGCGAGCCGGGCGTCATTGTCTCGCTGCACCAGCTCTCCCAGGGCTGGCTGCCGCTGAACCTCGCCTCTACCAGCGTGCTGCTGACGCTGGCGGACAACGACACCCCGGTATGGCTATCAGGGGCATTGCTGAACGATATCGCCAGCCAGAACCTGCGCTTTCACACCAACGCGCCGCTGGTCGAGCAGCCCCAGCAGGCGGTCTTCGCCGTGGCCGACGAGCAAATCAGCCATGAACAACTTAATGCCCTGAGCGAAGGCAGCGCCGTCGCACCGGAAACCAGCGCTACGCTGATTTTGCAGGTCTCCAGCCTGAGCGGTGGCCGCATGCTGCGCCTGACGGGGGCAGGGATCGCCGACGAGCGGATGGTCGCCCCCCAGTTGCCGGAGTGCATCATTCATGAGCTGACCGAGCGCCCGCATCCGTTCCCGCTCGGTATCGACCTGATCCTGACCTGCGGCGAGCGCCTGCTGGCGATCCCGAGAACCACTCACGTGGAGGTGTGCTGATGTACGTTGCCGTCAAAGGGGGCGAGAAGGCGATCGCCGCCGCCCATGCCTTGCAGGAGCACAGACGCCGGGGGGATGACGCCTTACCCGAGCTGAGCGTCGCCCAGATTGAACAGCAGTTAAACCTGGCCGTCGACCGCGTGATGACCGAAGGCGGCATCGCAGACCGCGAGCTGGCGGCGCTGGCGCTGAAACAGGCCAGCGGCGATAACGTGGAAGCCATCTTCCTGCTGCGCGCTTACCGCACTACGCTTGCGAAGCTGGCGGTAAGCGAGCCGGTGAAAACGGCGGAAATGCGTTTAGAGCGCCGTATTTCTGCGGTGTACAAAGATATTCCTGGCGGCCAGCTGCTTGGTCCGACCTACGACTATACCCATCGCCTGCTGGACTTCACTCTACTGGCGAACGGTGAAACACCGCAGCTCAGCGTCTCTGACGCTGAACAAGACGCCTCCCCGCACGTCTTTAGCCTGCTGGCAAACCAGGGGCTGGCGAAGGCGGAAGAGGACACCGGCAGCACACCGGATGACATCACCCGCACGCCGGCGGTTTATCCCTGTTCGCGCTCGTCCCGCCTGCAACAGCTGATGCGCGGCGATGAAGGGTATCTGCTGGCGCTGGCCTACTCCACGCAGCGCGGCTACGGGCGCAACCACCCGTTCGCGGCAGAGATCCGCAGCGGTTATCTTGATGTCGAAATTGTGCCGGAAGAGCTGGGTTTTGCGGTGAACATCGGCGAACTGCTGATGACCGAGTGCGAAATGGTCAACGGTTTTGTCGCGCCAGAGAATGAAGATCCGCATTTTACCCGCGGCTACGGGCTGGTGTATGGCCTGAGCGAGCGCAAGGCGATGGCGATGGCGCTGGTTGACCGTGCGCTCCAGGCGCCGGACTACGGCGAGCATATTGCAGGCCCGGCACAGGACGAAGAGTTCGTGCTGGCCCACGCGGATAACGTTGAGGCCGCCGGCTTTGTCTCGCACCTCAAGCTGCCGCACTACGTCGATTTCCAGGCCGAACTGGAACTGCTGAAACGCCTGCAACGGGAGCGCGCCAATGGCTAACTTAAGCGGCTACAACTTTGCCTATCTGGACGAGCAAACTAAACGCATGATCCGCCGCGCCATCCTTAAGGCTGTGGCGATCCCCGGCTACCAGGTGCCGTTCGGCGGCCGCGAAATGCCGATGCCCTACGGCTGGGGCACCGGCGGTATTCAGATCACCGCCAGCGTGATCGGCGAAGCGGACGTGCTGAAGGTCATCGACCAGGGGGCAGACGACACCACCAACGCCGTGTCGATCCGCAACTTCTTTAAGCGCGTAACGGGCGTCAACACCACTGAAAAAACCGAAGACGCGACGCTGATCCAGACCCGTCACCGCATTCCGGAGACCCCGCTGACTGAAGATCAGATTTTGATTTTCCAGGTGCCGATCCCGGAGCCGCTGCGTTTTATCGAGCCGCGGGAAACCGAAACCCGCACCATGCACGCCCTGGAAGAGTACGGGATCATGCAGGTCAAACTGTATGAGGACATCGCCCGCTTCGGCCATATCGCCACCACCTACGCCTATCCGGTGAAGGTGAACGGCCGCTACGTGATGGACCCGTCGCCGATCCCGAAATTCGATAACCCGAAGATGGACATGATGCCCGCCCTGCAACTTTTTGGTGCCGGACGGGAAAAACGCATCTACGCCGTACCGCCGTACACCCGTGTGGAGAGCCTGGATTTTGACGATCACCCGTTTACGGTGCAGGAGTGGGACGAGCCGTGCGCCATCTGCGGCTCGAAGCATAGCTATCTGGATGAAGTGGTGCTGGACGACACGGGCAAACGGATGTTTGTCTGCTCCGACACCGATTACTGCCGCCAACAGAGCGAGGCGAACAGCCAATGAAACCGCTGCTTTCGGTTAATAACCTGACTCACCTTTATGCGCCGGGCAAAGGCTTTAGCGACGTGTCGTTTGAGCTGTGGCCGGGCGAAGTGCTGGGCATTGTCGGCGAGTCCGGCTCCGGTAAAACCACCCTGCTGAAGTCCATCTCCGCGCGCCTGACGCCGCAGAATGGCGACATTTTGTATGAGGGCGTGTCGCTGTATGGCATGAGCGAAGCCGAGCGCCGCCGCCTGCTGCGCACCGAGTGGGGCGTGGTGCACCAGCACCCGATGGATGGCCTGCGCCGCCAGGTCTCGGCGGGGGGCAACATCGGCGAACGGCTGATGGCCACCGGCGCGCGCCACTACGGCAACATCCGCGCCACGGCGCAGCACTGGCTGGAAGAGGTTGAAATTCCCGCCTCGCGCATCGACGACCTGCCGACCACCTTCTCCGGCGGCATGCAGCAGCGTTTACAGATTGCCCGCAATCTCGTCACCCATCCGAAGCTGGTGTTTATGGATGAACCGACCGGTGGGCTGGACGTCTCCGTGCAGGCGCGCCTGCTGGATCTGCTGCGCGGCCTGGTGGTGGAGCTGAACCTGGCGGTAGTGATTGTCACCCACGATTTAGGCGTTGCGCGCCTGCTGGCGGACCGCTTGCTGGTGATGAAGCAGGGTCAGGTGGTGGAAAGTGGGCTGACCGACCGCGTGCTCGACGATCCCCATCATCCGTACACCCAACTGCTGGTGTCCTCGGTATTACAGAATTAAGAGGCCAACATGATCCACGTTGAAAATGTCAGTAAAACCTTTGTGCTCCACCAGCAAAACGGTGTCCGCCTGCCGGTACTGCAAAATGCCTCATTAGAGGTCAGCAACGGCGAATGCGTGGTGCTGCATGGCCATTCCGGCAGCGGAAAATCCACCCTGCTGCGCTCCCTGTACGCCAATTATCTGCCGGACGAAGGCCATATCCATATCCGCCATAACAATGAATGGGTTGATCTGGTCCAGGCTCCCGCGCGCAAAGTGCTGGAAGTACGCCGCTCGACGATCGGCTGGGTCAGCCAGTTCCTGCGGGTGATCCCGCGGATCTCCGCCCTGGACGTGGTCATGCAGCCTCTGCTGGATCTCGGCGTGCCGCGCGAAACCTGCGCCGCTAAAGCCGCCAGCCTGCTGACGCGTCTCAACGTACCGGAGCGTCTGTGGCACCTCGCCCCGTCGACCTTTTCCGGCGGCGAGCAGCAGCGCGTCAACATCGCCCGTGGCTTTATCGTCGATTACCCGATTTTACTCCTGGATGAACCCACCGCCTCGCTCGACAGTAAAAACAGCGCAGCGGTGATAGAACTGATCGAACAGGCCAAAGCGCGCGGCGCGGCGATCGTCGGGATCTTCCACGACGACGCCGTACGCCATCGCGTGGCGGACAGACTGCACCCGATGGGGACAAACGTATGATTATCAATAATGTCAGGCTGGTGCTGGAAAATGAGGTCGTGAACGGCTCGGTTGAGGTGCGGGACGGTGTCATCCGCGCCTTTGCCGAAACCCAGAGCCGCTCACCGGACGCGATGGACGGCGAAGGCGGCTGGCTGCTACCGGGGCTGATTGAGCTGCATACCGATAATCTCGATAAATTCTTCACCCCGCGCCCGAAGGTGGACTGGCCTGCGCATTCAGCGATGAGCAGCCACGACGCGCTGATGGTCGCCAGCGGCATCACCACGGTGCTGGACGCGGTGGCGATCGGCGACGTGCGCGACGGCGGCGATCGCCTGGAGAACCTGGAGAAGATGATCAACGCCGTGGAGGAGACGCAAAAGCGCGGCCTCAACCGCGCCGAGCACCGCCTGCACCTGCGCTGCGAGCTGCCGCACCACACCACCCTGCCGCTGTTTGAGAAGCTGGTGGGCCGCGAGCCGGTCTCGCTGGTTTCCCTGATGGATCACTCGCCGGGACAGCGCCAGTTCGCCAACATTGAAAAGTATCGCGAATACTATCAGGGCAAATATTCGCTCAACGACGCGGAGATGGCGCGCTACGAAGAAGAGCAGCTGGCGCTGGCGGCCCAGTGGTCGCAGCCGAATCGCCTCTCCATTGCCGCTATGTGCCGGGACCGTAATATTGCCCTGGCCAGCCATGATGACGCCACGCACGATCACGTGCGCGAATCCCACCAGCTTGGGAGCGTGATCGCCGAATTTCCCACCACGTTCGAGGCGGCAGAAGCATCGCGTAAGCATGGCATGAACGTCCTGATGGGCGCGCCGAACATCGTACGCGGCGGGTCGCACTCCGGCAACGTGGCGGCAAGCAAGCTCGCCTCGCTCGGCCTGCTGGATATCCTCTCCTCTGACTATTACCCCGCCAGCCTGCTGGACGCGGCGTTCCGGGTGGCGGACGATGAGGGCAACAGCTTCACGCTGCCACAGGCGATTCGCCTGGTGACAAAAAACCCGGCCAGCGCGCTCAACCTTCACGATCGCGGTGAGATTGCCGAAGGCAAACGGGCAGACCTGGTGCTGGCGCACCGCAAGGGCGAGCACGTTCATATCGACCACGTCTGGCGTCAGGGAAAAAGGGTGTTCTGATGGGAAGACTCATCTGGTTAATGGGCCCGTCCGGCTCCGGGAAGGACAGCCTGCTGTCGGCGTTACGGCAGCGGGAACATTCACAGCTGCTGGTAGCGCACCGCTACATTACCCGCGCGGCAAACGCCGGGAGTGAAAACCATATCGCCCTGAGCGAGCAGGAGTTTTTTACCCGCGCCGGGCAAAACCTGCTGGCGCTGAGCTGGCACGCGAACGGCTTTTATTACGGCGTCGGCATCGAGATCGACCTCTGGCTGCATGCGGGGTTCGACGTACTGGTCAACGGCTCGCGGGCGCATCTCCCGCAGGCTCGCGCCCGGTACGAAGCGGCGCTGCTCCCGGTCTGTTTGCAGGTTTCCCCGGACGTTCTGCGTAGCCGGCTGCAAAAGCGGGGGCGCGAAAACGCGCGCGAGATCGACCAGCGGCTGGAACGGGCGGCGCGTTACACCCCGTCGGGTTGCCATCTCCTCAATAACGACGGAAGTTTGCTACAGTCAGTCGAGACCTTTCTATCCCTTATCCGCCAGAAGGAGAAACAGCATGCCTGACTGCCAGCTTCGCCCCGCCACCGCCGACGATGCGCCGATCGTTTACGCGCTGATCTGCGAACTTAAGCAGGCCGAGTTCGATCATCAGGCGTTTCACGCCGGGTATCTGGCCAACTTGCGGGATCACAATATGCGCTACCAGCTGGCCGAGCTGGACGGGCAGATCATCGGGATGATCGGCCTGCATATGCAGTTTCACCTGCATCACGCCCGCTGGATCGGCGAGATCCAGGAACTGGTGGTGATGCCGCAGGCGCGCGGATTAAAAGTGGGCAGCCAGCTGCTGGCCTGGGCAGAGGACGTCGCACGGCAGGCAGGCGCCGAGCTGACCGAGCTTTCCACCAGCGTGAAGCGCGTGGACGCGCACCGTTTTTATGTTCGTGAAGGGTATACGCAAAGCCATTTCCGCTTCACCAAACCGCTGTAGAGGTGCGTTATGAGTCTGACGATCACGCTGACAGGAACCGGAGGGGCGCAGCTGGTGCCGGTGTTTGGCTGCGACTGCGCGGCGTGCCGACGGGCGCGTTTACAGGAAAATTATCGCCGTCGCCCCTGTAGCGCGGCGGTGAAATTCAACGATGCGGTCACCTTGCTGGACGCGGGTATTCCACACCTGATGGACGACTGGCCTGCGGGCAGCTTCCAGCAGTTTTTGCTTACCCATTATCATATGGATCACGTTCAGGGGCTTTTCCCTCTGCGCTGGGGCGTAGGCGCCACCATTCCCGTCTACGGTCCGCCAGACGAGGCAGGCTGTGACGATCTGTTCAAACATCCGGGCATCCTGGATTTCAGCCACACGGTCGAGCCGTTCGTGATGTTTGAGCTACAGGGCCTGCGGGTGACGCCGCTGCCGCTCAACCATTCAAAACTCACGTTTGGCTATCTGCTGGAGTCCGCCCACAGCCGCGTGGCGTGGCTTTCTGATACCGCCGGACTGCCGGATAAAACGGTGACGTTTCTGCTAAACAATCAGCCGCAGGCGATGATTATCGACTGTAGCCATGAACCGCGCCCGGAGACGCCGCGCAACCATTGTGATTTGAATACGGTGATTGCGCTGAACGAGGTGATTGGCTGTCCGCAGGTGATCCTGACGCATATCAGCCATCAGTTTGACGTGTGGATGATGGATAACCCGCTGCCGTCCGGCATTGAAGCGGGGTATGACGGGATGGTGATGGTGCTGGATTAGGTTTTCTCCCTCTCCCGTGGGAGAGGGTTGGGGTGAGGGCAACAGGCCGCACTTAGCCGCGATCGTAATCGTCTTCCAACCTGCGCTCGTCCTCTTCTAACCGACGCCTGTCGTCGTCCAACTGACGCTGACGCTCGTCTAAACGCTGGCGTCGATCTTCTAACTGTCGACGACGATCGTCGTACTGTCGGCTGTCGGTTTGGCGGCTGCGATCGTAACGATCGTCGTCATCGTCATTACGGCTGCTGCCGGGGTTGTAGGCGTCGTTGATCGCCTGCTGAATATTGCCAATGGCATCATCAATCACATCGGCATGCGCCAGCTGGCTGGTTAAAGTCAGCAAGCCAAATAACAGGGCGGTAGAGTAACGTTTCATAAGGCCAGACTCGCAGGTGAACTGGCCTTAAAGTAATGACTGGCTGTTAACGGGAGTAGCGGAGGAATCTCAAATTACCATCACCTTCCGTAGTGCCTGCGCCAGCTGCTGGCGGGTAAACGGCTTACGCAGTAACGGAACGTCCGGCAGCTGCGGGTTATGCGCCGGGCGCAAATCCTGCCCGCTGATCAGCAGCACCGGCAACTGCGGATAGTGGCTGCGTACATGGCCGATCACCTCCGCACCGCTCAGGCCGCCCGGCAGCATCAGGTCGCTGATAAACATGCCGATATCCGGTGATGCGTCCAGCATGTTCAGCGCCTGCTCGCCGTTTTCGGCTTCGAGCGTCAGGTAGCCAAGCTGGTGCAGTTGCTCACACAGGGTCTGCCGCACGCCCGCCTCATCTTCCAGGACCAGCACAAGCAGCTCACTTTCTGTCGGGGCCGTGGTCGCCAGCGCGGCATCATTGGAGAACGCGGGCAGCGTCGAGCGCGGCAGCTGGAGCCGCACGGTGGTTCCCTGCCCCGGCGCGCTTTCGATCTCAACGCGCCCCCCGGACTGACGCACAAAGCCGTACACCATCGACAGCCCTAATCCGCTGCCGCTGCCGGTCTGTTTGGTGGTGAAGAACGGTTCAAAGACCTGCGATTTCACCTCCTGCGACATCCCACAGCCGTGGTCAATCACCTCCAGCGCGACCATATCCTGCCTGCGCCCGTCGCTGCGGGTCACACGCTGGTTCCAGGTGCGGATTTTAATCACACCGTTTTGCCCCTCCATTGCATCACGGGCGTTCATCACCAGGTTGATAATGGCGTTTTCCAGCTGGCTGACGTCAATCCATGCGGGCCAGGCCGGGGTTTGCGCTTCAATATCCAGCGTCAGCGTGGCGGGAAGGGAGTGCCGCATCAGCTCGCTCAGGTTATCCAGCAGCGGCTTCATCTCTACCGCATGGGGTTGCAGGGATTGCTTGCGCGAGAAGGCCAGCAGACGCTGGGTGAGCATGGCCCCGCGTTCCGCGGCTTTGAGCGCACGAGTGATGCGCGGCGCGTCCGGTGACGCTGAATCGGTCAGCTCCAGACTGCCGATAATCACCGCCAGCAGGTTATTAAAATCATGCGCCAGACCGCCCGTCAGTTGCCCGACCGCCTTCATTTTCTGGCTGTGCAGCAGCGCCTCCTCCAGCCCCTGACGTTCGATGCGGTCGACCTCCATCTGCGAGGTCTTCTCCTTAAGCAGCCGCGTGGTGTGCTCCAGCGAAGCGGTATTGCGTGCAAAAACGTTAAACGCGCGCGCCAGTTCCCCCAGCTCATCACGCCGCTGTAGTGCGGGCACCGACACATTCTGCTCTCCGTGAGCGAGACGCGACATTGCCCTTGAGATAGCCGTCAGGTTGGAGCCCAGATTGCGATAAATATACCAGCAGGCGCAGCCGGTGATGATCAGCGCCAGCACCGCGAAAACGCTGATAAACACGCTGATGGAGCGCAGCTCCTGGTGACTTTGGGCGGTACGCAGCCGGGAGGCCTGCGCCACCTGTTCAACGTACTGATTGATGTCGCGGTTTAATATCGCTACCAGCGCCTTGATGTGGAACATGTACCAGCTGATGGACAGATCGCTCTCTTCCAGCTGCTTCGACAGTGGCGCGAGCTTGCGCAGCTCATCATTAAAATCCGGGAGCACCAGGTTGACCACCGGTTGCAGGGCGCTCGCGGGTAACATCGCGGTTACTGCATCCAGCTGCTGCACCGTGGCGCGCGGTGAAGGGGTATCAATGGCGGCAACGATCAGCCTGTCCATCTCTGCAAGCTGCCGGGCGTCTGGCACATTGCTCGCGTAACGACGGTTGATATCCTGCAAATGACGCAGGTAGCTTTGGCTTTGATACAGCGCGCTGAGCAGCGCGTTACGCTCCAGATGCCGTTTTTGCCCGCGCTCCAGCATTCCCGTCACGCTCTGCTGTAACTCATTGCTCCTGCGAATAATACGCGTCACCAGCGCCGGCTCCTGCTGCGCCAGCGGCGCATCGGCAAGCTGCTCCAGCGAGTGGCGCAGCGCCATTTGCGTCTGTTTAAGCCGCTCAGCTTCGCCTTTGTACTCCAGCGCACCGACCACCTGCGACAGCCGCACCGCCGCCGTTGCCACATTGGCCGTGTCGCGCGCGAGGTTCATGCTGCCGGTCATGTCATCCAGCGTTTGCTGCTGCACCTGCTCCTGGATCTGGCTGGCATGACGAAAGCCGAGCACCGCCACACCGCTGACCATCAGCGTTACCGCCACCACCAGCAGGTTAAATATCAGCAGGCGACCGCGGGCGCTGGTGAAGAACGGGGGGCGTGATGGCATGGGTTTGGGCTCCTCTGCGGTTTGGTGCCCTCACCCTGGCCCTCTTCCCACAGGGAGAGGGAAAAGGAAAATGTGATGGCGATTAGCTATTCATAACTATGACAAATATGAACAGCTTCTGACATTTTGCATTTACGCGCCTGTGATGAAGTGCAGATATCGACATTCACAGGAGATCCGCCATGAGCAGAACCCCGGTTTTAGAGATGCGCCACATTGCCAAAACCTTTGGCAATTTCCACGCGCTCAAGGGCGTGGATTTGACGGTTTTCCCCGGTGAGATCCACGCGCTGATGGGGGAAAACGGCGCCGGAAAGAGCACGCTGATGAAGATCCTCGCAGGCGCCTATACCGCCAGCAGCGGCGACATCCTCATCGACGGTCAGCCGTTTCACATCAAAGGGCCGAAGGATGCGCTGGCCGCAGGCATCACGCAGATTTACCAGGAGATGCAGCTCGCGCCCAATTTGACCGTAGCCGAAAATATCTTCCTCGGCAGCGAGCTGTCGCGCGGCGGGCTGGTCCAGCGCAAGGAGATGACCGCCCAGGCGCAGGCGGTGATTGACCGCCTCGGCGCGCAGTTTAGCGCCACCGATCTGGTGATGAAGCTCACCATCGCCGAACAGCAGCAGGTGGAAATTGCTCGCGCGCTGCACCGCAACAGCCGCATTCTGGTGATGGATGAACCCACCGCCGCCCTCTCCTCCCGCGAAACCCATCGCCTGTTTGAACTGATTTTGCGCCTGCGCGATGAAGGGATGGCGATCATCTATATCAGCCACCGCATGGCGGAGGTCTATGAACTCTCTGACCGCGTCAGCGTTCTGCGCGACGGGCAGTACGTCGGGAGCCTGACGCGCGACAAGCTGAACGCGTCGGAACTGGTGAAGATGATGGTGGGCCGCCCGCTAAGCGACCTGTTCAACAAGGAGCGTGATATTCCCCTCGGCAGCCCGCGTCTCAACGTCCACCACCTCACCGACGGTAAAAAAGTACAGCCGTGCAGCCTGCAGGTGCGTTCCGGCGAAATCGTCGGGCTGGCGGGACTGGTCGGGGCCGGACGTTCCGAGCTGGCACAGCTTATCTTCGGCGTTCGTAAAGCCACGGGCGGCATGATTGAGGTCGACGGCGAGCCGGTAGTGATCCACTCCCCGCGCGCGGCCATCGAAAACGGCATCGGTTTTCTCACCGAGAACCGCAAGGAGCAGGGGCTATTTCTGGAGCTGGCGGCGCAGGAGAACATCACCATGGCGACGCTGGAGCGCGACGCCACCTTCGGCTGGCTGAACCGCAAAAAAGCGCAGTCGATTTCCGATGACGCCATCGCCCTGCTCAATATCCGCGTGCCGCATTCTCAGGTGCGCGCAGGCGGGCTCTCCGGCGGCAACCAGCAAAAACTGCTGATCTCCCGCTGGGTGGCGATAGGCCCGCGCATTCTGATTCTGGACGAACCCACGCGCGGCGTGGACGTCGGGGCAAAAAGCGAGATCTACCGCATCATGAACCAGATGGCGCGCAAAGGGGTGGCGATCCTGATGATCTCCAGCGAGCTGCCGGAAGTAGTAGGAATGAGCGACCGGGTGTACGTGATGCGGGAAGGCAGCATTGCGGGTGAACTGCACGGGCGCGACATCTCTCAGGAAAACATCATGACGCTGGCAACCGGCGTGAACGACACACATCATCAGGCGGTGTAATTATGACAACTCCAACCCATCCGCAGCAGGTGGCGAAATCCGCCTCTGCCAAAAAAATGCTGATGAGCGATCTGATGCAAACGATCGGCATTTTGCCGATTTTAATCCTGATTGTGGCTGTATTTGGCTTTATCGCTCCGAACTTTTTCACAGAAAGTAACCTGCTCAATATTACCCGGCAGGCGTCGATCAACATTGTTCTGGCGGCCGGGATGACCTTCATCATCCTGACCGGCGGGATTGACCTCTCCGTGGGCTCGATTCTGGGCACCACGGCGGTGGCGGCGATGGTGGTCTCGCTTATCCCTGAATTTGCGATGCTCTCCATTCCGGCGGCGCTAATGCTCGGTATGGTACTGGGGCTGTTCAACGGCGCGCTGGTGGCCTTCGCCGGACTTCCGCCATTTATCGTCACGCTCGGCACCTACACGGCGCTGCGCGGCGCGGCCTACCTGCTGGCGGACGGCACGACGGTCATTAACTCCAACATCAACTTCGAGTGGATCGGCAATAACTACCTCGGCCCGATCCCCTGGCTGGTTGTGATCGCCCTGGCGGTGATTGTGGTGTGCTGGTTTATTCTGCGTCGCACAACCCTCGGCGTTCACATCTATGCGGTCGGCGGCAATATGCAGGCGGCGCGCTTAACGGGCATTAAGGTCTGGCTGGTGCTGCTGTTTGTCTACGGCATGAGCGGCCTGCTCTCCGGTCTCGGCGGCGTCATGAGCGCTTCACGTCTCTACAGCGCCAATGGCAACCTCGGCACGGGGTATGAGCTGGATGCAATTGCGGCGGTGATCCTCGGCGGCACCAGCTTCGTCGGCGGGATCGGCACGATCACCGGCACGCTGGTCGGTGCCTTGATCATCGCCACCCTCAACAACGGCATGACGCTGATGGGCGTCTCCTACTTCTGGCAGCTGGTGATCAAAGGGGCGGTGATCATCATTGCGGTGCTGATCGACAAATACCGTACCCGACACCATCAAAGTGCATAACAACAATACCCTACGTGAGGAATACAGCATGAGATTGAAGCCCTTAGTGACCGCGCTCTGTGCTGGCGCGCTGCTGGCCGCAACCCCGTTTGCGCAGGCAAAAGATCTGAAATCCATCGGCGTGACGGTGGGCGACCTGGCTAACCCGTTCTTCGTGCAGATCACCAAAGGTGCCGAGCTGGAAGCGCGCAAGCTGGCGGGGGACAACGTCAAGGTGACGCTGGTCTCCAGCGGGTACGATCTGGGCCAGCAGGTGTCGCAGATTGATAACTTCATTGCGGCGAAAGTGGACATGATCATCCTCAACGCCGCGGATTCCAAAGGGATCGGCCCGGCGGTAAAACGCGCCAAAGAGGCGGGGATCGTGGTCGTGGCGGTTGACGTGGCGGCGGAAGGAGCCGATGCGACCATCACCTCCGATAACACCCAGGCGGGGGAAATGGCCTGTAAGTACATTACCGACCGCCTGAAAGGTAAAGGCAACGTGGTGATCATTAACGGACCGCCGGTTTCTGCGGTACAAAACCGCGTGGAGGGCTGCCAGACCGAGTTCAGGCGCCACCCGGATATCAAAGTGCTCTCGGATAACCAGAACGCCAAAGGCAGCCGTGAAGGCGGGCTGGAGGTCATGACCTCCCTGCTGGCGGCTAATCCGAAGATCGACGGCGTATTCGCGATTAACGATCCTACCGCGATCGGCGCCGATCTGGCCGCGAAGCAGGCGCAGCGCAACGAGTTCTTTATCGTTGGTGTGGATGGCAGCCCGGACGGTGAAGAAGCCCTGAAGCGCGAAAACTCCCTGTTTGTGGCGACGCCAGCGCAGGATCCGCAGGTGATGGCGGCGAAGGCGGTGGAGATCGGCTATGACATTCTTCAGGGCAAACCTGCGCCGAAAGAGCCCGTGCTGATCCCGGTGACGATGATCGATAAAAAGAACGTCGGCACGTATAAGGGGTGGACGGTTAAATGATCCTTTTCCCTCTCCCACCGGGAGAGGGAACTGTTTTCAAGGAGTCCCCATGAAACGCTCCGACATCAATGAAATCCTCGGCCATACGCGGCAGTTCTTCTCCATGCACGACGTGCATCTCCCGCCTTTTGCCAGCTTTCCGCCGACAAAATGGCAGCAGCTTGACCAGGCCGCATGGCAGGAGGTGTTTGACCTCAGGCTCGGCTGGGACGTGACGGCATTTGGTGGCAACAACTTCGCTGTACAGGGGTTAACGCTGTTCACCCTGCGCAACGGCTCCCCCAACGGCGTGCCCTATGAAAAGTGCTATGCCGAAAAAATCCTGCACGTCCGCGACGGCCAGGTGACGCCGATGCATTTTCACTGGCGCAAGCGGGAGGACATCATTAACCGCGGCGGCGGGAATCTGATTATTGAGTTATGGAATGCGGGCGCGCATGAAGAGACCGAAAATACCGACGTGACCGTTACCGTCGACGGCTGTCGGCAGACGCACGCGCCCGGCAGCCAGCTGCGCCTCACACCAGGGGAGAGCATCTGCCTGACGCCCGGCCTGTACCACAGTTTCTGGGGTGAACGCGGCTTTGGCGACGTGCTGGTGGGCGAAGTGTCGTCGGTCAATGACGATGAACACGACAACCACTTTTTACAGCCCATTGACCGCTACAACACCATTGAAGAAGACGAACCGGCGGTGCTGGTGCTGTGCAACGAGTACAACCTGTTTCGGATATAAGGAGTGAATGATGCCATTGATTTCTCTTGCCGATGGTCTGGCCCACGCCAGGGAACACCGCTACGCCCTGGGCGCGTTCAACGTGCTCGACTCCCACTTCCTGCGCGCGCTGTTTGCCGCCGCGAAGCAGGAACGCTCGCCGTTTATCATCAACATCGCCGAAGTGCATTTTAAGTACGTGTCTCTGGAGTCGCTTGTCGAAGCAGTGAAGTTCGAAGCCGCCCGTCACGATATTCCCGTGGTGCTTAACCTCGACCACGGGCTGCATTTTGAGGCCGTCGTGCGCGCCCTGCGCTTAGGGTTCAGCTCGGTGATGTTCGACGGCTCGACGCTGAGCTATGAGGAAAATATCCGCCAGACGCGGGAAGTGGTGAAGATGTGCCATGCGGTGGGCGTCTCGGTAGAGGCGGAGCTGGGCGCGGTCGGGGGTGATGAAGGGGGTGCGCTTTACGGGCATGCGGATGAAGCCTTCTTCACCGATCCGCAGCTGGCGCGCGAGTTTGTCGATTTAACCGGTATCGACGCGCTGGCGGTCGCCATTGGCAACGCGCACGGCAAATACAAGGGCGAGCCGAAGCTTGATTTCCCGCGTCTGGACGCCATTCGACAGCAGACGGGCCTGCCGCTGGTTTTACACGGCGGCTCTGGCATAAGCGATACTGATTTCCGCCGCGCCATCGAGCTGGGCATTCATAAAATCAACTTTTATACCGGCATGTCGCAGGCCGCGCTCGCCGCCGTTGAGCAGCGCATGGCAAACCGCCAGCCGCTGTACGATGAATTTGCAGAGCTGCTGCTGGGCATTGAAGAGGCCATTACCGATACGGTTGCGGAACAGATGCGCATCTTCGGCAGCGCGGGGCAGGCATAATGGAACGCAAAGGGATTATCGCCGCAGGCAACATGCTGGTGGATCACGTCCACCAGATCGTACAGTGGCCGGAGCGCGGCTGGCTGGCGGAAATCACCCACAGTGAGCGCTCAACCGGCGGTGCGCCGCTCAACGTTCTGCTGACGCTGGCGAAAATGCACGTCGGCCTGCCGTTACAGGCGGTGGGGCTGATTGGGGAAGACAGCGACGGAGACTATATTCTGGCGATGCTCGACCAGTATCACGTCAATCGCCAGCGCGTGCAGCGTACAACGTTCGCCCCAACGTCGATGTCGCAGGTGATGACCGACCCCAGCGGACAGCGCACTTTTTTCCACTCGCCGGGCGCCAACCGCCTGTTGGATCTTCCCGCCTTCGATCGTTTAGACGGATCGCTGAAGATCTTCCATCTCGGCTACCTGCTGCTGCTCGACAGCCTGGACATGCCGGACGAGGAATTTGGCACCCGCAGCGCGCGGTTACTGGCACAGATGCGCGATCAGGGGTATGAAACCTCGCTCGATCTGGTGTCCCGCAAGGGCGATCCGCGCTATCAGCCGCTGGTGCTCCCTGCCCTGCGCCATCTTGATTATCTGGTGATTAACGAGCTGGAAGCCGGTGAGTTTAGCGGGCTTGAGATCCGTGACGGCCATGATGCGCTGAACATGGCCCATATCGCCGACGCTGCCACACAACTGCTGGCGGCAGGCGTGCGACAGCGGGTGGTGATCCACTGTCCGGAAGGGGCATGGGGTGAAGCGCCGGGTGAAAAAGGGCAATGGGTTCCGTCGTGGAAGCTGACGCAGGACGAGATTATCGGCAGCGTCGGCGCGGGCGACGCGTTTTGCGCGGGCTTTTTATACGGCTGCCATGAATCCCTGCCGCTGACGGAGAGTATTTATCTGGCGCACGCCTGCGCGCGGGCCAGCCTGCTGGCGGCTAATGCAATTGACGGCGCGAAAACGCTGGCCGAGCTTCAGGCGTTTATTCAGGAGAACGGTCAGGCGGCTTTCTCATGATGGGAAACGTCCGTGGCAAAAACATAGCCCAGACCGCGAATGGTTTTGATCAGCAGAGGCTGGTGCGGATTGACCTCAATTTTTCGCCGTAGCCGCATGATCAACACGTCGATAGTGCGGTCAAAGACCTCGGCGCTTTCGCTGTGGGTCAGCTTCAGCAGCTGTTCACGACTCAGTACCCGGCGGGCGTTTTGCGTTAATGCCAGCAGCAGGCCATATTCGCCTTGTGTTAACGGCACGGTATTACGCTGCGGATCGCTCAGCTCGCAGCGGGTGGTGTCCAGCGTCCAGCCGTTAAAGGCAATACCTTCAACGCGCGGCGCGGCAGGCTCCGCGTCCAGCGCGCCGGTACGCCGCAGCACCGCCTTAACGCGGGCGACCACCACGCGCGGATTGAACGGTTTTCCGATGTAATCATCAGCGCCCATTTCCAGCCCGACGACCACATCTGATTCACTTCCCAGCCCCGTCAGCATTACCACCGGTAGCGATGGTCGCTGCTTTTGCAGTTGCAGTAAAACCTGTAATCCGTTGATATCCGGCAGCATCATGTCCAGCAGAACCAGCGCAATGCCGGAGTCCTGCTGGACACGGTTCACCGCGTCCTGCCCAGAGTGACACGTCAGTACGGTAAAGACGTGCTCGCTGAGCACATCCTGTAGCAGTTCGCAGACTGCGACATCATCGTCAACCACCAGAATCGCCGGTTTCATCGCATGCTTCCGTCAGGGAATTATGTTAAGTCTGAACCATTCTGCCGCCGGCTCCAGCCGAATTGTTTTTTACGTGACGGAAATTCAATCCATGTCACATCCCCTGCCCTTTCGACACGTCAATTTTGACGATTGGCTGTTTTTCGTCAGGGTTTTGCCACGCAAAGGGTCGTAAAGTCAGGAAATACCCATAATAAAAACATGGCATAGAAGCTGCATATTGGGCAGGTAAGAACTGTTTAACTGGAGCAAAGTGATGAAAAAAGTCGTCACGGTTTGCCCTTATTGTGCCTCAGGTTGCAAGATCCACCTGGTGGTCAATAACGGCAAAATCGTCCGGGCGGAAGCGGCGCAGGGTAAAACCAATCAGGGCACGCTGTGCCTGAAAGGATATTACGGCTGGGATTTTATTAACGATACCCAAATCCTCACCCCGCGCCTGAAAACCCCTATGATCCGCCGCGAGCGCGGCGGCAAGCTGGAAGCCGTTTCCTGGAATGAAGCGCTGGATTACGTCGCCACGCGCCTCAGCGCCATCAAGGCCAAGTATGGCCCGGATGCGATTCAGACCACCGGCTCCTCACGCGGAACCGGGAATGAAACCAACTATGTGATGCAAAAATTCGCGCGCGCCGTTATTGGTACCAATAACGTCGACTGCTGCGCTCGCGTCTGACACGGCCCATCGGTTGCAGGTCTGCACCAGTCGGTCGGTAACGGCGCAATGAGTAATGCCATCAACGAGATAGATAATACCGATCTCGTCTTCATCTTCGGCTATAACCCGGCGGATTCTCACCCTATCGTCGCGAACCACGTTATTCGCGCCAAACAGAACGGGGCGAAAATCATCGTCTGCGATCCGCGCAAAATTGAAACCGCGCGCATTGCGGATATGCACATTGCATTGAAAAACGGTTCAAATATCGCGCTGTTGAACGCAATGGGGCATGTCATTATTGAGGAGAACCTGTACGACCAGGCGTTTGTCGCGACCCGTACAGAAGGCTTTGAAGAGTATAAGAAAATACTCGAGGGCTATACGCCTGAATCCGTCGAAGCGATAACCGGCGTCAGCGCGCAGGAGATTCGTCAGGCGGCCAGAATGTATGCCGGGGCAAAAACCGCCGCCATTCTCTGGGGCATGGGCGTGACCCAGTTCTACCAGGGCGTGGAAACCGTGCGCTCGCTCACCAGCCTCGCCATGCTGACCGGCAATCTGGGTAAAGCGCATGTGGGCGTGAACCCGGTGCGTGGTCAGAATAACGTGCAGGGTGCGTGTGATATGGGCGCGCTGCCGGACACCTATCCGGGCTACCAGTACGTCAAATTCCCGGAAAACCGCGAGAAGTTTGCGAAGGCCTGGGGCGTGGAGAGCCTGCCGGCACACACCGGGTATCGCATCAGCGAGCTGCCGCACCGCGCGGCGCACGGTGAAGTGCGTGCGGCCTACATCATGGGTGAAGATCCGCTCCAGACCGACGCCGAACTGTCCGCAGTGCGCAAAGGCTTTGAGGATCTGGAGCTGGTGATTGTTCAGGATATCTTTATGACCAAAACCGCGGCAGCGGCGGATGTGATTTTGCCGTCGACCTCCTGGGGCGAGCATGAAGGTGTCTATACGGCGGCAGACCGCGGCTTCCAGCGCTTCTTCAAGGCCGTCGAGCCGAAATGGGATCTGAAAACGGACTGGCAGATCATCAGCGAAATCGCCACCCGCATGGGCTACCCGATGCACTACAACAACACCCAGGAGATCTGGGACGAGTTGCGGCATCTGTGCCCGGACTTTTATGGGGCAACCTATGAAAAAATGGGTGAGCTGGGCTACATCCAGTGGCCGTGCCGGGATGAGTCAGAATCCGATCAGGGGACGTCATACCTCTTTAAAGAGAAGTTCGACACCCCGAACGGGCTGGCGCAGTTCTTCACCTGCGACTGGGTCGCGCCGATCGATAAGCTCACCGACGAGTATCCGATGGTGCTCTCCACCGTGCGTGAAGTGGGCCACTACTCCTGCCGTTCTATGACCGGCAACTGCGCCGCGCTGGCGGCGCTGGCGGATGAACCGGGTTACGCGCAGATCAACACCGCCGATGCCGAACGGCTCGGTATTGAAGATGAAGCGCTGGTGTGGGTGAATTCGCGTAAAGGCCGCATCATTACCCGCGCGCAGGTCAGCGACCGTCCGAACAAAGGGGCAGTCTATATGACCTACCAGTGGTGGATTGGCGCCTGCAACGAGCTGGTGACCGAGAACTTAAGCCCGATAACCAAAACGCCGGAGTATAAATACTGCGCCGTAAACGTGGAGCCCATTGCGGATCAACACGCTGCGGAACAGTATGTGATCGACGAATATAACAAGCTGAAAGCCCGACTGCGCGAAAGCGCAATGGGTTGAAGCCGTTAATTTATCGTTGAATAAAGGGAGTGATATATTCACTCCCTTTTTATTTCCGATTAATTCATAAGAAATAGAAATTATTATTCTGGAAAGCGGCTCGCAGAAATAATGTAATTTACGCAGAATAGAATTACATCTTTGCATTTTAATTCAGAGGGATAAGATGTGCGGCGGGTGCTTAAGACTTTCTGTCTTGAGCATTGTTGAGGGACAGAAAGTAGAAAGCCCCGGGAAATTTTCATTTACCTGTACTGCACCCATTTTGTTGGACGATGAAATGGAATAGTCCCTGATATGTCAAAGCCAAAATACCCCTTCGAAAAGCGCCTTGAAGTCGTGAATCACTACTTCACAACTGATGATGGTTACAGGATCATCTCTGCCCGTTTTGGTGTACCCCGAACCCAGGTCAGGACATGGGTTGCCCTCTATGAAAAACATGGAGAAAAAGGTTTAATTCCCAAACCTAAAGGCGTTAGTGCTGATCCAGAGTTGCGCAT
>NZ_JBMKIC010000040.1:0-39004 GCF_049238665.1 Enterobacter cloacae complex sp. IR5450 | reverse complement strand
GGGACATCTGATGGAAATGGAAGCCACGCAAGCACCTTAAAATCACCATCATACACTAAATCAGTAAGTTGGCAGCATTACCGCAGCGATAATATTCTTTTTCATAAATTTATTTCCTTAATAACCCTATAAGTTTCCGAAATTCAGGCAACAACATCCAGACAGTCTGATGACCATATATTTTTTTGCGCCAGTCATTTCATTTCTGATGTGCAACAGGCAGAAAGCAAAGATATTTATCAAATAACTTTATTTTCACGCACTCACTTGCTGATGCGAAATTTATAGAACTTAAACGGAGAGCACAAATAAAATTTAGGCCAACCGTAGACTTTAAATTTAACATTTAGCTAACACTGGAAATCGCTTTAAATAGCAAAACAATAATTTTTAAATAATTGTTAAAACTCCAGTCCACAATGGCACTAATGCAATATGTATTTATAAGATCATCAGATCAATAATCCTCCATATATCTTTCCCTTTATAAATATCGTCTGGAGTTAAGATAATGAATACCAAAATCATAACCGGTGCCAACCCGGGGATAATATCTGCACTAGGGACAAAACCCGTCGCTGACATTGACAAAATAATTGAACAAATTTCTCCATTTGCGACAAACTTCCGGGCTAAAAAAGGCGAAATTTTACGTTATTATTCAGGCAATAAAAGAACCTGTTATTTACTCCATCAGGGAAGCGTTACGCTGAACCGCAGAGGTGATGGTATGGTGTTAAATTCAGAGCAGGCCACATTTATTCTGGGCGTGAGCAATCAGTTTTCTCAGTCCGAAAACCTCTATATTCGGGTCAATGAGAATGCTCTAATGAGCCGCTTACCACTTGAGCGTTTCAACCTGTTGATTGAGAGTTTTGCCCTGTGGGAGAGCCTGTGCAAACTGTTGGTGTATACCGCTTCCCGTGTCTACGAGCACTGCACCCTGATTTCGCAGATGTCCTCCTATGAGATCATTCGCTTTCATCTCCAGGAGCTGATGAATGAATCAGAGCGGATCCGCACCAGCATAACGGCGGCCAACTACATCAAAAGCCGAACCTATCTCTCCCGCAGCGGCATCATGCGCATCATCGCCGAGCTTCGTGAGGCTGGTTATATCGAACTCAATCGTGGCATTCTGGTCGCCATTAACCATCTGCCGTTAAAGTATTAACTCCCAGCCAGTCCCTCAGGTGAGCAGGATCAAAAACCGCACTATACTTGCCATAACTACGCAATATGCTTTTGACAGGCAGAGTTATGGCAACTGGAACATCTGAATCAACGATTTTACGCAAATCAGATTATACTCACCTGCTGATTGATTACCTGAAGCGCGATGCCGAAGTAAAACATATTCTCCCCCGCCGCCGTTTAAGTATGCAGGTAGGTCATGAACGCTTTTGCTATTTAGTCCTGAATGGACGCGTAACCGTTCATCGCCGCAGTGACGATCTGGCGATGGCAACCGCAACGTCACCCGCCCTGGTTGGCATTGGCAATTTGCAGCAAATGCAGATGGATGGCTATATCAAAACGCTGGTCGCAAGCGACATTGCGATCCTCAAGATGGCAACAGTTCACGATATTATCAGCGCGAACCAGCTCTGGGAGCCGCTGGCAAAACATATGATGGTTATAGCCGGTAAGCTTTTTGAGTCCAGCGAGCAGCTTTCTGCCCCTTCTGCCTATGACATCGTCCGCGCGCAGCTTAATGAGTTGTTTAATGAGGATCCCAGCGTCAGAAATAATATTACCGTCGAGTCCTATATCCGTGAAAAAACGCATCTGTCCCGCAGCGGCGTGATGCGCATCCTGGCGGGGTTAAAAAAGGGGGGATACATTGAAATGCAGCGCGGCGTGCTTATAAACATCGTTAAACTGCCAGAGAAATACTGAAGCTCCTGGTGATCCCCGTACGCAGTGCCGCCCGGCGCTGTTGAGCAGCAGTAGTCAACTTTTAGACCTATAATGAATTTGTCAAAAATAAACAATGGGTAGTGTTTCCGCATCGAGAGGCGACTCGCTGGGATCTCGTCTCCGTCTGGTAAGAAACCCATTATCAATGGGGCGGCACCACGCACAATGTCGTGGACTGTTTCGCACTGATGCAGTACCTGTTTCGCGATGCAGCGCACCTGACATTACTCCGTACTACCGGAGAACAAATCCACAGAGGGGTGAAGGTCGAAGAATTTAGCCTGAAGACCGGGGATTTAGTGTTCTTCCAGACGGGCGAATACCTTCGCCATGTCGGCGTCTATATCGGTGACAACCAGTTTATCCATGCCTCGTCCAGTCAGGGGGTCACCGTTTCTGATCTGGGCAATGTCTACTGGCAATCGCACTTCATCACTGCCCGTCGGGTGACGGAGAATGTCTGCAGCGGCATGATGTCGATTTTTTGCGAGGCGCCTTCCGGGAATAATTTGCCCTGTTTGTCGACGCATACTCTCCGCAGTATCTTCCTGTTGCGCCTACAAAATCAGGCGTCGGGATTGACCTCCTGGTATAAGTTACAGGCGACATGGTTTACTATGTCGTACGCACGGATACACTTCAATGGTGGGCCGGGCGGGGGCGTCGCAAGACGCGCCGGTTTCCTGTAACGCCGGTAAGGTCAACCTCGTCTGGTTCCGCCACCCGTGAGATTGACCTCTTCGATGGCGGATTTAAATACCGTTACAGGAGGCTGCCACTTTGGCTACTATCACTACCCATGCTCAGGCATTATTTACAGTTCCCTTCTCTCACAACACCGACTTCAATGATCTGGCGGACCACTGCGAGCATTTTGCCCATAACCTGCTGGAAACTGACGACCCGGCGGAGAAAATGGCACTCTGCGCCCGCCTTTCTGCATGTCTTGTACTTCTACAGCCAACACTCCACGAGCCCATCCCGCCACACCTGGTGGAGCGATTTACCCTGACCGATCTGCCGTCCCGTCTGCCCGTATTCGAACCGGAAAGCGAGCTGCTGGGGCTGTACTGCCAGACGCTTACGCAGCTGCTAATCAGCAACGCAATGCCACGGGATATGGCAAAGGTAATGGAAGGGCTATTGTATGAACTGGTGAGCTTCTACGCCGATACGCTGAACGCCCCGCGCTGGCTGCAAACGCCGGAGGGACGCGTGGCGATTGATGCATTGATTGACTAAACACCCAGGCCGGGCAAATGCAGTGCTGCCCGGCACTTAAAAGCAGGAATGTAGCATTACTCGACATCGCTTCGCTTGCTCGGGCCTACAGGTTATGAGCCGTGGGTAGGTTTATCCACTACCCCTTAATCCGCGGATCCAGCGCGTCGCGCAGCCCATCCCCCAGTAAATTAAACGCCAGCACGGTCAGGAAAATCGCCAGGCTCGGGAAGATCGCCACGTGTGGCGCAATCACCATATCCGCCCGCGCCTCGTTCAGCATCGCGCCCCACTCCGGCGTCGGCGGCTGTGCGCCTAACCCCAGAAACGACAGGCTGGCCGCCGAGATAATCGACACGCCTATGCGCATGGTGAAATAGACCACGATAGACGAGACCGTTCCCGGCAGAATATGGCTGAACAGGATGGTGGCATCGCTGGCTCCCATGCTGCGCGCCGACTCGATAAAGGTCTGCTGCTTCAGCACCAGCGTGTTGCCACGTACCAGACGCGCGAAAGCGGGAATCGAGAATACCGCCACGGCGATGATGACGTTCGCCATGCCGCTGCCCATCACCGCCACCACGGCAATCGCCAGCAGAATACCGGGAAAGGCAAACAGCACATCGCAGATACGCATGATGATGCGGTCCCACCAGCCTTCGTAGTACCCGGCCACCAGCCCCAACACGGTGCCAATTGCTGCGCCCATCAGCACCGCAAAGACCCCGGCCGCCAGCGAGATCTGCGCCCCTACCAGCACGCGGCTGAAAATATCGCGCCCGAGCGAGTCCACGCCAAACCAGTGCATCATCGACGGTCCATCGTTCAGCCGGTCGTAATCGAAGTAGTTTTCCGCATCAAACGGGGCTAACCAGGGGGCGATAATCGCCACCAGGATCAGCAGTAACACAAACAACCCGGCGACCATAGCGACGGGCTGACGACGGAATCGACGCCAGAACTCAATCCACGGGGTGCGAATATGGTCCGGCCTGATCCCCGGCATAGCGTTTAAAATGGCCTGGCGACGCCAGTTCAGTAATCGCATCTTACTTATACCTGATGGCCGGGTTAATGGCGGCGTACAGCACATCCACCACTAAGTTGATAAGAATAAACTCCAGCGAGAAAAGCAGGACTTCAGCCTGAATGACCGGATAGTCACGCATATCGACCGAGTCGACCAGCAGGCGCCCCAGCCCCGGCCAGTTAAAGACCTTCTCAACCACAATAGAGCCGCCCAGCAGGAAGCCGAACTGCAGCCCCATCATCGTGACCACCGGTATCATCGCATTACGAAAACCATGCTTCAGAATGACCCATTTCTCACTCACCCCTTTTGCCCGCGCGGTGCGAATGTAATCTTCGCTCAGCACGTCGACAAACGAGGCGCGGGTAAACCGGGCCATCACCGCCGCAACGGCCGCGCCAAGCGTCATAGAGGGAAGAATGTAGTGCTTCCAGGTGTCGGCCCCGACGGTCGGCAACCAGCCCAGCTCAACGGAGAAAATCTGCATCAGTAGCATGCCCAGCGCAAACGCCGGGAAAGAGATGCCGGTGACCGCCAGCGCCATACCGAGCTTATCCGGCCAGCGGTTGCGCCAGACGGCGGCGACAATCCCCGCGCCCAGGCCAAACACAACCGCCCAGCTCATACTGGCAATCGTTAACCAGAAGGTAGGCATAAAGCGGCTGGCAATCTCCTCCGACACCGGACGACGCGACACCATTGAGATGCCGAAATCGCCCTGAAGGACATTGCCAATGTAACGCAGAAATTGCCTGTACAGCGGCTGGTCAAGACCGAGCTGTTTACGCACCAGTTCAATAACCGTCGCATCCGCTTCCGGTCCGGCAATCAAACGCGCCGGATCGCCGGGCAGCATATGGACAAACAAAAACACCAGCACGGCCACAATCAGCAGCGTCGGGATAAGCCCCAGCAGGCGTTTACACACATAATTCAGCATGAGTTTTATTTTAAATCCGCGTCATCAAAGCTAAAGCCCGTATCCGGCATGATGTAAAAACCGGTCAGCGCTTTGTTGTGGGCTGAGACCAGTTTTTCCACCACCAGCGGCACCCACGGCGACTCTTTCCAGATAATGTCCTGCGCCTCTTTGTACAGGCGCGCTTTCTCTTCCGGTTTGGTGGTTTTCAGGGCATCGGCCAGATCTTTATCCACCTGCGGGTTGCTGTAGAATGCGGTATTGAACAGGGTTGGCGGCCAGTTCTGCGAGGCAAACAGCGGCGACAGCGCCCAGTCGGCTTCACCGGTCGAGGCCGACCAGCCGGTGTAGAACATCCGCACGCCGCTCTCTTTCTGCCCTTTCCCCTCGACCTCTGCCGCACGCTGTCCGGCATCCATGGCGGTAACCTGCGCCTTAATCCCCACCTGTGCCAGCTGCTGCTGGGTAAACTGCAGCACCTTCTGGGCGGTACTGTGGTTATGCGACGACCACAGCGTGGTGCTAAAGCCGTTCGGATAGCCCGCCTCTTTCAGCAGCTCGCGCGCTTTGGCCGGATCGTACGGCCACGGCTGATAGCTTTGCGCATACGCGATAGCCGGCGGCAGCACGCCGGTGGCCGGGGTGGCATAGCCCGCAAAAGCGACCTTCACCAGCGCCTGGCGGTTAATGGCATAGTTAATGGCTTCGCGCACCTTCGGATTATCGAACGGCTTTTGCGTGACGTTCATGCTGATGTAGCGCTGCATGATCGACGGGCTGGCGACCAGCTCCAGCTTGGTGTTTTTCTCCAGAATGGCGGCCTGCTCGTACGGGACCGGGAAGGCAAACTGCGCCTCGCCGGTTTGCAGCATCGCCGCACGGGTATTGTTATCTACTACCGGGCGCCAGGTGATGGTGTCCAGCTTCGGCAGCCCTTTCTGCCAGTAGCCCGCGTATTTCTTCACCTTCACAAAATCGGTCTGATTCCAGGTGACCAGCTCGTACGGACCGGTACCCACCGGGTGGAAGCCAATCTCCTTGCCGTATTTCTTCAGCGCGGCAGGGGAGATCATCGCCGTCGCCGGGTGCGCCAGAATATTGATAAACGCGGAGAACGGCTCTTTCAGGGTGATTTTTACCGTCGCCGGGTCGACCACCTCGGTTTTGGCGATGTTTTTATAGAGGTTATAACGCTTGAGGCTGTTCTCAGGATTGCTGGCGCGATCCAGGTTTACCTTCACCGCGTCGGCATTAAAGTCGGTGCCGTCCTGGAACTTCACCCCGGTTTTGAGCTTAATGGTGTACACCAGCCCGTCATCCGAAACGGTGTACCCCTCCGCCAGCACGTTTTTAAGCTTCATCTCTTTATCCAGGCCAAACAGGCCCTGGTAGAACGATTTCGCCACCGCCTGGGAGAGCGTGTCGTTAGCGTCATACGGATCCAACGTGGTGAAGTTAGAGCCGACGGCGACCACCACATCTTTGGCAGCGAACGCGGGGGCAGCGGCCAGGGCTGCCGTCACGCTCGCGGCTAACAACCATCTACGCGCTACAAATGTAACCATTATGTTCTCCTGCCTGTTGAAAGTTATAACCGCGAAAAGGCATTGTCCTGACGCGGGGGAGCCACGAAATGACCCGGACCGACCTCACGCAGCGCCACGCGCTCCACGGCCTCGCCGCGTTTACGAATATTGCTCGGCATTTCATCCTGCAGCAGCACGCGCTGGCCGTGACGATGCGCCGGATCGGCGACCGGGACCGCCGCGATGAGCTTGCGGGTGTACGGGTGCTGCGGGTTCTCAAATACCGCCCTTCGCGGCCCGATTTCCACGATTTGCCCCATAAACATCACCGCCACGCGATGGCTGATGCGCTCAACCACCGCCATGTCGTGCGAGATAAACAGGAAGGCGATCCCCATATCCCGCTGTAAATCCAGCAGCAGATTGATGATTTGCGCCCGGATAGAGACATCCAGCGCCGAGACGGATTCATCCGCAATCACCACTTTTGGGTTCAGCGCCAGCGCGCGGGCGATGCAGATACGCTGCCGCTGCCCGCCGGAAAACTCGTGCGGATAACGCCAGGCGTGTTCCGGCTTCAGGCCAACGCGCTCCAGCAGCCAGGCCACGCGACGCTGCGCCGCCTCGCCGTCGAGCAGGTTATGCACCCGCAGCGGCTCCATGATCGAATACCCCACCGTATGTCGCGGATCGAGGGAGGCATACGGATCCTGAAAAATAAACTGAATATCCCGCCGCACCGCCTGCAGCCTGCTGTCAGGAAGGGTATCAATGCGCTCGCCGTTAAAGGTAATGCTCCCCTCCTGCGCGTCCACCAGACGGAGCAACGCGCGCCCGGTCGTGGATTTACCGCAGCCGGACTCCCCTACCAGCGCCAGCGTTTCGCCCGGCCAAAGGTCGAAGCTGACGTTTTCCACCGCGTGCACTTCGCGCTTTACGCGGTTCAGTACGCCGCTGCGCAGCGGAAAACGCGTGACCAGATTGCGCACTTCCAGAATGGGCTTGCCCGGCACCACGGTGTCCTGCTCGCGTTCCTCCTCCTGCGGCTCAGACGCCTCCAGGGAAATCAACGGAAAACGACGCGGCAGATCGCTGCCGTTCATCGCCCCCAGGCGCGGAACCGCCGCCAGCAGCGCTTTGGTGTAAGGATGCACGGGCGCGTGAAAAATCTGCTCGACCGGGCCGGTTTCCACCGCGCTGCCCTTGTGCATCACCAGCACCCGATCGGCGATATCGGCGACCACGCCCATATCGTGGGTGATGAAAATCACCCCCATCTCCATCTCCTGCTGCAGCACCTTGATGAGCTGCAGGATCTGCGCCTGAATCGTCACGTCCAGCGCCGTCGTCGGTTCATCGGCAATCAGCACCGCCGGACGGCAGGAGAGCGCCATGGCAATCATCACCCGCTGGCGCATGCCGCCGGAAAGCTGATGCGGGTAGCGGCTCAGGATGGCCTGCGCCTCCGGAATGCGCACCAGCTCCAGCATGCGTCTGGCCTCCCTGAGCGCTTCATCACCGCTTAGCCCCTGATGCAGGCGGATGGACTCGGCAATTTGTTCCCCGACCGGGAACACCGGGTTCAGGGAGGTCATCGGCTCCTGGAAGATCATCGCAATGTCCGCCCCGCGCACGCCCTGCATCTGCGCGCCGCTCAGCTCGTTTAAATCAATGACCTGACGGTTACGGCGGCGCAGCAGCATTTTCTCGCTGCTGATTTGCCCGCCCGTCTGTTCCAGCAGGCGCATCAGCGCCAGCGCGGTGACCGATTTCCCGGAGCCGGATTCGCCAACAATCGCCAGCGTCTCGCCGCGCCTGAGCGTGAACGATAAATTCTGTACTGCGGGGATGAACTGCCGCTCTTCCTGAAACGCAATATTCAGCTGATGGACAGCCAGCACTTCGCGGTTGTCCAGCTCTTCACTGTGCGGCACGCGCTGCCCCCTTATTCACGATAGATCCCCGTGCTCGGCTCATCGCCGGCATAGCCCCAGGCGCGGTACATGCCTTCACTGTTGAAAGGCAGGGCCACGTTGCCCTCACGATCCACAGCAATCAGCCCGCCGACGCCGCCCAGGGCAGGCAGTTTCTCCATCACCACGCGCTCGCAGGCTTCGCTCAGGCTTAAACCGCCGTAATCCATCAGCGCGGTAATGTCGTAGGCCGCGAGGGCGCGAATAAAGACTTCCCCGGTGCCGGTACACGACACCGCCGCCGTGGCGTTATTGGCATAGCAGCCCGCGCCCGGCAGCGGGCTGTCGCCCACGCGTCCGGGGAGCTTGTTGGTCATCCCGCCCGTGGAGGTTGCCGCCGCGAGGTTGCCCGCTTTGTCGAGCGCCACCGCGCCGACCGTGCCCATTTTGCTGCGCTCATCCAGCGGCGCAGTATGGTCAAGCTGCGTCATGCCCGCCGAACGGGCGTCCAGCAGCTGCTGATAGCGCGCCTCTGTGGAAAACAGATCGGGCGATACCGGCTCCATTCCGTGTTCGAAGGCAAACCTCTCCGCCCCCGCGCCCGTCAGCAGCACGTGCGGGCTCTCTTCCATCACCAGACGCGCGGCCAGCACCGGGTTACGCAGGTGGCTAACGCCTGCCACGGCCCCCGCTTTCAGGGAGATACCGTCCATGACGCAGGCATCCAGCTCGTGGGTTTCATCCCGGGTAAAGACCGAACCGACCCCCGCATTAAATAACGGGCACTCCTCCAGCAGGCGTACCGCCTCGGTGACCACGTCCAGCGCGCTCTCGCCCGCTTCCAGCATTTTCTGGCCCGTTTCGACAATGGCGTACAGCGCGTCGATGTAGCGCTTTTCCTGCTCAGGAGTGAGCTGTGCACGGGTGATTGCCCCGGCCCCGCCATGAATTGCGATTACCGCCTTAACCATTCGCATCACCCGTTAGCCTGTTTTGCGGCTTTTTCTATAAATATCATTATCGTCGACGAAACTTCAGATGATTTTTGAATATAGAAAGACGTAACAGTGATGTAAAGCGTACACCCTCCGGTCATACAGTTAGCCGCACTTTTCTGCCATAATGGACGCTTTCGTTGTTACTCCGCAGGAGCCCACCATGGATTTTACCGCCGGACTGATGCCGCTTGAGACGGCACTCACGCAGATGCTTGACCGAGTTTCCCCGCTGCATGACGTTGAGACGCTGCCCCTCGTGCGCTGTTTTGGCCGTATTGCCGCACGCGATATCGTCTCCCCGCTCAACGTGCCGGGGTTTGATAACTCCGCAATGGACGGTTACGCGGTACGCCTGGCGGATCTCCAGACGGGTAACGCCCTGCCGGTGGCGGGTAAAGCCTTTGCGGGTCAGCCGTTTAGCGGGGAATGGCCTGCAGGCACCTGCGTGCGCATCATGACCGGCACGCCGGTTCCGGCTGGCTGCGACGCTGTCGTCATGCAGGAAGAGACCGAACAGACCGACGACGGGGTGCGTTTTACCGCCAGCGTCAAAGCGGGCCAGAACATCCGCCGCACGGGTGAAGACATCACCCTCGGCGCGACCGTTTTTGCCGCCGGGCAAAGGCTGACGGTGGCGGAGCTGCCGGTGCTGGCCTCGCTCGGCATCGCGGAAGTTGACGTTATCCGCAAAGTGCGCGTCGCCGTTTTCTCCACCGGCGACGAGCTGCAGCTTCCGGGCCAGCCGCTGCAGGACGGCCAGATTTACGACACCAACCGCCTGGCGGTACACCTGATGCTGGAGCAGCTGGGCTGCGACGTGATTAACCTCGGCATCATTCCTGACGATCCGGAAAAACTGCGCGCGGCGTTTATCGAGGCGGATAAATCCGCCGACGTGGTCATCAGCTCCGGCGGCGTCTCCGTGGGCGAAGCGGATTACACCAAAACACTGCTTGAAGAGCTGGGCGAAATCGCCTTCTGGAAGCTGGCGATCAAGCCGGGCAAACCGTTCGCGTTTGGCAAGCTTCCACACAGCTGGTTCTGCGGCCTGCCGGGTAACCCGGTCTCGGCGGCACTCACCTTTTACCAGCTGGCGATCCCGCTGCTGGCGAAGCTTTCCGGCAACAAGGCCAGCCCGCTGCCGGAACGCGTGCGCGTGCGTGCCGCCACGCGGTTGAAAAAATCACCGGGCCGTCTCGATTTCCAGCGCGGCATTCTGGCGCGCGGTGCGGACGGCGAGCTCGAAGTGAGCACCACCGGACATCAGGGTTCGCACATTTTCAGCTCCTTCAGTCTGGGCAACTGCTTCATCGTGCTGGAGCGCGAGCGCGGCAATGTGGAAGCCGGCGAATGGGTTGAGGTCGAGCGCTTTAACCACCTGTTCGGAGGCTGACATGACGGTGGAGCTGAGCGACCCGGAGATGATGCGCTACAACCGCCAGATTGTGCTGCGCGGGTTTGATTTCGAAGGTCAGGAAGCGCTCAAGGCGGCCAGCGTGCTGGTCGTCGGGCTGGGCGGGCTGGGCTGCGCCACCGCGCAGTACCTTGCCGCGGCGGGCGTAGGAAGCATGACGCTGCTGGATTTCGATACCGTATCGGTGTCCAACCTGCAGCGCCAGACGCTGCACAGTGACGCGACGGTGGGCCTGCCGAAAGTGGAATCCGCCAGGGCTGCGCTGGCGCGTATCAACCCCCACGTTCAGTTCACGCTGATTGACGCAATGCTGGATGACGACGCGCTCTCCGCGCAGATTGCCCGGCACGATCTGGTCCTGGACTGCACTGATAACGTCACCGTCCGTAATCAGCTCAACGCGGGCTGTTTTGCTCACAAAACCCCGCTGGTCTCCGGCGCGGCGATCCGCATGGAGGGGCAAATCAGCGTCTTCACGTACGCCGAGGGTGAACCCTGCTACCGCTGCCTGAGCCGTCTGTTTGGCGAGAATGCGCTGACCTGCGTTGAGGCGGGCGTGATGGCGCCGCTCGTCGGCGTGATTGGTTCACTGCAGGCAATGGAAGCGATCAAGGTGCTGACGAATTACGGCACGCCCGCCGCGGGGAAAATCGTGATGTATGACGCGATGACCTGCCAGTTCCGCGAGATGAAGCTGATGCGTAACCCGGGGTGTGAGGTGTGTAGTCAGTAAAAAGTCGGGCGGCGGCGTCGCCTTACCCGACCTACAACGGCTCGAACGTAGGCCGGGTAAGCGTCAGCGCCACCCGGCAGCCGCGTCAGATGGACGTCCGTCCAAACGCCCCCTGCCAGTCCTGCTCAAACTTCACAATCGCTGCGTCTACCGCCGGAGAGGTAATAAACTGCTGCGCCACGTCCAGCGGCAGCGTGATGGACTCGCAGCCTGCCAGCAGGCAGTCCAGCGCCTGACGCGGGGTTTTAAAGCTCGCGGCCAGCACCTTTGACTGCGGCGCGTGCAGCGTCAGCAGCTGTTGCAGCTCAATTACGGTCTGAATCCCGTCCCCGCCCTGCGCGTCCACGCGGTTAACGTAAGGGGCCACATACTCCGCCCCCGCCAACGCGGAGAGCATCCCCTGCGCGGCACCGTAGACCGCCGTGCCCAGGGTAGGGATCCCTTCCGCTTTCAGCATCTTGATCGCCGCCAGCCCTTCTGCGGTCACCGGCACTTTCACCACCAGATCGTTAATGATGGCGCGCAGCTTACGCGCGTCTTCCACCATCCCTTCGGCGGTGGTCGCCATCACCTGCGCGAACAGACGGCCTTTACCGCCCAGCGCGTCGTGCAGCGCGGGCAGCAGTTCGTCGAGCGGCGTTTTACCGGCCGCAACGATGCTTGGGTTGGTGGTCACGCCCGCCAGCGGGAAGATACGCGCCAGCTTTTTGACTGCCGCAACGTCAGATGTGTCGAGATAAAGTTCCATGATGTCACCCTCAAAATTAGCCTGCACTTACCCTATCACGACAAAACCTGCTCAAGAGTTGACCCGCATCAAGATAACTTTCATTCGAAAGTAATTTAATCTTCATGTGCAAGGTGAGAGGCGAAAAACATGATCTTCAATATTCAGCGTTACTCTACCCACGACGGCCCCGGTATACGTACCGTGGTGTTCCTGAAAGGCTGCTCGCTGGGCTGTCGCTGGTGTCAGAACCCGGAAAGCCGCTCCCGCAGCCGGGACGTGCTGTTTGATGCGCGTCTGTGCCTGGACGGCTGCGACCTGTGCCAGCAGGCGGCACCGGGCTGCATCGAACGCGCGCTGAATGGCCTGGTCATCCACCGCGAAAAGCTGAGTGAAGAGACGCTTGATGCCCTCACCGACTGCTGCCCGACGCAGGCGCTGACCGTTTGCGGCGAAGAACAGCAGGCCGAGGAGATCATGGCGACCGTACTGGGCGATAAACCCTTTTACGACCGCAGCGGCGGCGGGATCACCCTCTCCGGCGGCGAACCGTTTATGAACCCGGAGCTGGCGCACGCGCTGTTTAAAGCCAGCCATGACCAGGGTATCCACACCGCCGTCGAAACCTGCCTTCACGTGCCGTGGCACTATATCGAGCCGTCATTACCGTACGTCGATCTGTTCCTCGCCGACCTGAAGCATGTCGACGGAGATGTTTTCAAGCAGTGGACGGACGGTTCGGCTAAGCGCATCCTGGACAACCTGAAACGCCTGGCCGCCGCCGGGAAAACGATCACCATCCGCGTGCCGCTGATCCAGGGCTTTAACGCCGATGAAGCGTCCGTTACCGCCATTACCAATTTCGCCGCCGATGAACTCGGCGTCGATGATATTCATTTTCTGCCGTATCACACGCTGGGCATGAACAAATACACCCTGCTCGGTCAACCCTACTCTGCCCCTGACAAACCGCTGGATAACCCTGCCCTGCTGGACTTCGCGCAGCAGTACGCCTGCCAGAAAGGGTTAACCGCGACCTTACGAGGATAAACTTATGACCACCCTGAATCTCAACACCCTCAGCGATCGCATTAAGGCGCACAAAACGGCCCTGGTGCATATCGTGAAGCCGCCGGTCTGTACCGAGCGCGCCCAGCATTACACCGAAATGTACCAGCAGCACATGGACAAGCCGATCCCGGTGCGCCGCGCCCTGGCGCTGGCGCATCACCTGGCCAAGCGCACCATCTGGATCAAGCACGATGAGCTGATTATCGGTAACCAGGCCAGCGAAGTGCGTGCCGCGCCGATCTTCCCGGAATATACCGTCTCCTGGATTGAGAAAGAGATTGACGATCTGGCGGACCGTCCGGGCGCGGGCTTTGCGGTGAGCGAAGAGAATAAACGCGTTCTGCATGAAATCTGCCCGTGGTGGCGCGGCCAGACGGTGCAGGACCGCTGCTACGGCATGTTCACCGACGAGCAGAAAGGCCTGCTGGAAACCGGCATCATCAAAGCCGAAGGCAACATGACCTCCGGCGACGCGCACCTGGCGGTGAACTTCCCGCTGGTGCTGGAGAAAGGGCTGGACGGCCTGCGCGCCAAAGTGGCCGAGCGCCGCTCACGCATCAACCTGACGGTGCTGGAAGACCTGCACGGCGATCAGTTCCTGAAAGCCATTGATATCGTGCTGGAAGCCGTAAGCCTGCACATCAAACGCTTTGCCGACCTGGCGCGTGAAATGGCCTCCAGCGAAACCCGCGAAAGCCGCCGCGACGAGCTGCTGGCGATGGCAGAAAACTGCGACGTGATTGCTCACGAGCCGCCAAAAACCTTCTGGCAGGCGCTACAGCTGTGCTACTTCATTCAGCTAATCCTGCAAATTGAGTCCAACGGTCACTCCGTTTCCTTCGCCCGTATGGACCAGTACCTTTACCCGTACTATCGCCGCGACGTGGAGCTGGACCAGAGCCTGGATCGCGAGCACGCCATCGAGCTGCTGCACAGCTGCTGGCTGAAGCTGCTGGAGGTGAACAAGATCCGCTCCGGCTCGCACTCCAAAGCCTCGGCGGGCAGCCCGCTGTATCAGAACGTCACTATTGGCGGCCAGAAGCTGGTTAACGGCGAGCCGATGGACGCAGTGAACCCGCTCTCTTACGCCATTCTGGAATCCTGCGGCCGTCTGCGCTCCACCCAGCCAAACCTGAGCGTGCGCTACCACGCCGGCATGAGCAACGACTTCCTCGACGCCTGCGTGCAGGTGATCCGCTGCGGTTTCGGCATGCCGGCCTTTAACAACGACGAAATCGTCATTCCGGAATTCATCAAGCTCGGCGTTGAACGCGACGACGCCTACGACTACGCGGCCATTGGCTGTATCGAAACCGCGGTGGGCGGCAAATGGGGCTACCGCTGCACCGGCATGAGCTTTATTAACTTCGCCCGCGTGATGCTGGCCGCGCTGGAAGGCGGCCGCGACGCCACCAGCGGCAAGGTGTTCCTGCCGCAGGAGAAAGCCCTCTCTGCCGGTAACTTCGATAACTTCGAGGAGGTGATGGCGGCGTGGGACACCCAGATCCGCTACTACACCCGCAAATCCATCGAGATTGAGTACGTGGTAGACAGCATGCTGGAGGAGAACGTCCACGATATTCTCTGCTCGGCGCTGGTGGACGACTGCATCGAGCGCGCGAAAAGCATCAAGCAGGGCGGCGCGAAGTATGACTGGGTGTCCGGCCTGCAGGTGGGCATCGCCAACCTCGGCAACAGCCTGGCGGCGGTGAAGAAGCTGGTGTTCGAACAGGGCGTCATCGGCCAGCAGCAGCTGGCGGCGGCGCTGGCAGATGATTTCGACGGGCTGACCCACGAGCAGCTGCGCCAGCGCCTGATCAACGGCGCGCCGAAGTACGGCAACGACGACGACAGCGTGGACCTGCTGCTGACCCGCGCCTACGAAACCTACATTGAAGAGCTGAAGCAGTATCACAACCCACGCTACGGCCGCGGCCCGATTGGGGGTAACTACTACGCGGGCACGTCGTCTATCTCAGCAAACGTGCCGTTTGGCGCAGCGACCATGGCGACGCCGGACGGGCGTAAGGCGCATACCCCTCTGGCGGAAGGGGCCAGCCCGGCTTCCGGTACCGACCACCTCGGGCCGACGGCGGTGATTGGCTCCGTGGGTAAACTGCCGACGGAAGCGATTCTTGGCGGCGTGCTGCTTAACCAGAAGCTGAACCCGTCGACGCTGGAAAACGACAGCGATCGCCAGAAGCTGATGGTGCTGCTGCGCACCTTCTTCGAGGTGCATAAGGGCTGGCATATTCAGTACAACATCGTCTCGCGCGAAACGCTGCTGGAAGCGAAGAAACACCCGGACCAGTACCGCGACCTGGTAGTGCGCGTCGCGGGCTACTCGGCGTTCTTCACCGCCCTGTCACCGGATGCGCAGGACGATATTATCGCCCGTACTGAGCATACGCTGTAATAGTGTATCCCCTCTCCCTTGAGGGAGAGGGAGAAAACACTAAAAACGGCAACCTCGGTTGCCGTTTTGCTTTTACTTTCGAATGAAATTAAATTTGTGCTCCCCGTCACCTTGTTATTAGAATGTTTCAAAACGCAGTGACCCAGGAGCATAGTATGACCGTAAAAGTTATCGTCACCGATATGGACGGAACTTTCCTTGATGATGCCAAGCAGTACGATCGTGACCGCTTCCAGGCACAGTTTAAACAGCTTAAAGCCCGCAACATTGAATTTGTTGTCGCCAGCGGCAACCAGTATTACCAGCTCATCTCGTTTTTCCCGGAACTGAAGGATCAAATCTCCTTCGTGGCGGAAAACGGCGCGCTGGTCTTCGATCACGGCGAACAGATTTTCCACGGCGAACTGACCCGCCATGAGTCGCAGATCGTGATTGGCGAACTGCTGAAAGACAAAGGGCTGAACTTCGTGGCCTGCGGGCTGGAGAGCGCCTACGTCAGCGATAAAGCGCCGGACGCGTTCGTGGCGCTAATGTCAAAGCACTACCACCGCTTAAAGCGCATCAGCGATTACCGCGACATTGACGACGTGCTGTTTAAGTTCTCCCTGAACCTGCCGGACAGCGATATTCCTAATCTGGTGGATAAACTCCACGTCTCCCTGGACGGCATCATGAAGCCGGTCACCAGCGGCTTTGGCTTTGTCGATTTAATTATCCCCGGCCTGCACAAAGCCAACGGCATCAGCCGCCTGCTGAAGCGCTGGAAAATCTCTCCGCAAGAGTGCGTGGCCATTGGCGACAGCGGCAACGATGCCGAGATGCTGAAGCTGGTGAAATATTCCTTTGCGATGGGCAACGCGGCGGAAAGCATCAAAGAAATCAGCCGCTACAGCACTGACGACAACAACCATCAGGGCGCGCTGAACGTCATTCAGGCCGTGCTCGACAACCACTCTCCTTTCGACGTCTGATCCTTTCCTCGCCGGAGTCCTGCTCCGGCACCCTCACTCATTTTCCCGTCCTGTGGCGCAGGTCAAGTTTTTAAACTTGCATTAACTTATTTTTAACTTAAAGTATCGCTTGTAGACATTTTTACTTTCGAATGAAAGATGCGAGGCAGTTATGACCTTTACCAGTGAAACCTTGCCGGCGGATCACAAAGCGGCAATCCGTCAGTTGAAACGTGAGTTACGCGCGCAGATCGGCGACGTGCAGGCGGTGTTCGACAAGCTCAGCGACAGCATTGCCACCCGCGTGGCGGAAATTAACGCCCTCAAAAATAAAGGTGAATCCGTCTGGCCGGTAATTCCGTTTAACGATGTGAAAAACGGCACGATTACCGACGCGCAGCGCGAGGCCGTTAAGCGCCGCGGCTGCGCGGTGATTAAAGGTCACTTCCCGCGCGAGCAGGCGCTGGCGTGGGATCAGTCGATGCTCGACTACCTCGATCTGAACAAGTTTGACGAGGTGTACAAAGGGCCAGGCGATAACTTCTTCGGCACCCTGACCGCCTCCCGTCCGGAGATTTACCCGATCTACTGGTCGCAGGCGCAAATGCAGGCGCGCCAGAGCGAAGAAATGGCGCAGGTGCAGTCGTTCCTGAACCGCTTATGGACGTTCGAGAGCAACGGCAAGCAGTGGTTCGACCCGGACGTGAGCGTGATTTACCCGGATCGTATCCGCCGCCGTCCGCCGGGAACCACCTCGAAGGGACTCGGCGCTCATACCGACTCCGGCGCGCTGGAGCGCTGGCTGCTGCCTGCCTACCAGCAGGTCTTTGCCCGCGTGTTTGACGGCAACGTTGAGAAATACGATCCGTGGAACGCCGCGCATCGTACCGAAGTGGAAGAGTATACCGTCGATAACACCACCAAATGCTCGGTGTTCCGCACCTTCCAGGGCTGGACGGCGCTGTCGGACATGATCCCCGGTCAGGGGCTGCTGCACGTGGTGCCGATCCCGGAAGCAATGGCCTATATTCTGCTGCGTCCGCTGCTGGACGACGTGCCGGAGGACGAGCTGTGCGGCGTGGCGCCGGGGCGCGTGCTGCCGGTTTCCGAGAAGTGGCACCCGCTGCTTATCGAGGCGCTGACCAGCATTCCTGCGCTGGAGGCGGGTGATTCGGTGTGGTGGCACTGCGATGTGATCCACTCCGTCGCGCCGGTGGATAATCAGCAGGGCTGGGGCAACGTGATGTATATCCCCGCCGCACCGATGTGCGGGAAAAACCTCGCCTACGCGAAGAAGGTCAAGGAAGCGCTGGAAACCGGCGCGTCGCCGGGAAACTTCCCGCGCGAGGATTATGAAAAAACCTGGCAGGACCGCTTTACCGTGAACGATCTCAACATCCACGGCAAACGCGCGCTGGGCATGGTCTAGCTGTCGTACAGCCCTTCCCGCTCCACGGCGGTGCGTCGTTTTCCCTGACGTATCCGCCGTACCGACTCCCGCACGGTCAGCGTGCCGTTCAGCAGCAATGTGCCTACCGGCGCGTCCGGGCGCATGAGCCGCTGCTGGAGCATGTGTACCGCTTCCGTTCCCAGCTCATCGCGGGGAACATGCACGGCCGTTAATGGAACATCCTGAATCGCCGCCAGGTTAAAGCCGTCGATGCTCATCACCGAGACGTCCTGCGGCACGCGCAGGCCGTGGTTTTTTAAGGCGCTGATGGTGCCCGCCGCCATAAAGTCGCCGCCAACCAGGAATGCCGTCGGCAGGTCTTTTCCCTGCTGCTGATTTAGCCAATCGCTCACCAGCTGCTCCGTCTCTCTGGCGCTGAAGCTTGGCACCACCAGCAGATCGCGCTTGTCGTTGAACGCCAGGTTGTGGGACTGCCACGCGTCGCGAATCCCCGACAGGCGCAGCTCCATGGTGTAGCGACGTAGGCACAGCACGTTCATCACCTCGCGGTGCCCCATCTCGAACAGGTACTCCGCCGCCCGCTCGCCGATGGCGCGGTGATCCGGCGCAACGGCAGGCAGACGCATGTGCCGGTCGCGGCAGTTAATCAGCATGCAGGGTTTGCCCACGTCCACCGCCAGATCGTGGATATGCGGATCGTCAATACCGAGAAGAATGGCCGCCTGCGTGTCCGGCTCGTTCATCCGCGCCAGAAACAGCTGGGCGTCGCTGTCGTTCTCCTCCAGCGCGCAGTAGCGCAACCGGACCTCGTGGGAGGCAAGCCCTTTGCTCACGCTCTGGATCACGCGGTAGTAAAAGATGTCGGACCGCTCGTCGAAGGCGCGCTGCGGGGCAAAAACCACCAGGCTGTTAAGCAGCAGACGCCCTGCCGCCATGCCGTCCATTACCCCCAGCTCGCGCGCGCACGCCAGCACCTTTGCACGCGCTTTTTCGCTGGTATTCGCTTTCCCCGCCAGCACCCGCGACACGGTGCTGATGGAGAGCTGCGTGCGGGCCGCGATTTCGGTGATTTTTAGCCTTTTGTCCATTTTGTGATCTGGCTCCATTTGCGAAATGAAAAAATTTTCATAGCGTGTGTGTCAGGCAATAACTGACGTGAATGCCATCATGCCAGAGTGTTTTCGTCGGTTATGAGAAATTTTGCACAAAATCCACTTTTGCCCACTCATTTTCTTCCTTAAGGTGAACTTGTCACACAGCTTCCATACTAGTTGTATAGCAACTTAAGCATTATAAGCGGATAGAAATCAAAGGTATAACAATCTGTGTGACACCTGAACCTCCGTCCCCTTACCGTCCGTCTTGTGGAGAGTAAAATGAGTCAGGACATCAATAACACCATTGCGACAAGCAAAACCCGTCGCGTCATCAAGAACCTGCGCTGGTACGTGCTGGTGCTGTATTTGCTGGGCGTCACCGTTAACTACATCACCCGAAATTCCTTAGGTATTCTCGCTCCGGAGCTAAAAGAGAGCCTCGGGATCACCACAGAGCAGTACTCCTGGATCGTTGGCGCCTTCCAGATCGCCTATACCATTTTCCAGCCCCTGTGCGGCTGGCTGATTGACGTCATTGGCCTGAAGATTGGCTTTATGGTCTGCGCCGGGATCTGGGCGCTGATGTGTATTTTCCACGCGGGCGCCGGAAGCTGGCTGCACCTGGCCATACTGCGCTTCTTTATGGGGGCTTCAGAGGCCGCCGCCACCCCGGCGAACGCCAAAACCATCGGCGAATGGTTCCCGAAATCAGAGCGTCCCGTTGCTGCTGGCTGGGCAGGCGTGGGCTTCTCCATCGGCGCGATGCTGGCTCCGCCTATCATCTACTTTGCTCACGCCTCGTTCGGCTGGCAGGGCGCGTTTATGTTTACCGGCGTGCTGGCGCTGCTGTGGGTGATCCTCTGGTGGGCGTTCTACCACAACCCCGAGCAGCACCCGAACCTGAGCAAGGACGAGCTGGCGTTTATCAAGCAGGATAACGAACCAGCGCCGGTCAAATTGCCCTTCCTGACCGCGCTGAAAACCGTTTCAAAAAACAAACGTTTCTACGGTATCGCCATTCCGGCCTTTATGGCAGAACCCGCCTGGGCGGTGCTGAGCTTCTGGGTGCCGCTGTACCTCGCCAAAGAGCACGGCATGGACCTGAAGCAGATTGCGATGTTTGCCTGGCTGCCGTTCCTCGCCGCCGACCTCGGCAGCGTGGCGAGCGGCTACCTGACGCGTCTGTATACCCGCCTGTTCGGCTGCTCCCGCGTGAACTCGGTTGTCGCCAGCTCCGTGACCGGCGCGTTCCTGATGATCTCGCTGGCCATCGTGGCCATTACCCGCGACCCGTATATCACCATCGTGCTGATCTCCATCGGCGGCTTCGGGCACCAGATCATCTCCTGCATGCTCAGCGCCCTGGTCGTGGAGTCATTCGACAAAGGCCAGATGGCGACCGTCAACGGCATGCGCGGCTCGGCGGCGTGGATCGCCAGCTTCCTGTTCTCGCTGTTAATCGGTGTGACCGCCGACAAAATCGGCTTTAACCCGCTCTTTATCGCCATGGGGTTCTTTGACCTGATTGGCGCTCTCTTCCTGGTAGCATTTATTGCTGAACGTCGCGCGAAGCGCGCCTGATAGTGGATGTATTGCATATGAAAACCCTGAAAAACTGGACCCTTGATACGCAGTCGGCAAACCATCTGGAACTGCTGGTCGATAGCCAGCACCGCCTGTGCCTGTATGTGCTGGAAGAGAACCTGTTCCGCGTGCTGATCAAACGCAAGGGCGAGCTGGCGCTGGACCGCACCTGGAGCATCGCACCGGAAAAAGACGTGCCGTGGGAAGGTCGCCGTCGTGACGATATCAGCGGCTTCTCCTGCCCCGCCTGGACGCTGACGCAGCAGGACGATACGTTAACCGTGGCAACCGAGCAGCTGCGCGTCACCGTCCACCAGCCGCTGTGGCTGGAGTGGCACTACCGCAATGACGCGGGCGAGTGGCAGCCGCTGGTCAATGACCGCCCGACCAGCGCCTACCTGCTGAACGCCCACGGTGACGGCGTGGCGCACTATCTCAGCCGCCGTAAGGATGAACGTTTTTACGGTCTGGGTGAGAAAGCGGGCGATTTACAGCGCAACGGCAAACGCTACGAGATGCGTAACCTGGACGCGATGGGCTATAACGCGGCCAGCACCGATCCGCTGTACAAGCACATCCCGTTCACCCTCACCCGTCGCGATGACGTGAGCTACGGTCTGTTCTACGATAACCTGAGCAGCTGCTGGCTGGATCTGGGTAACGAGATCGACAACTATCACACCGCCTACCGCCGCTGGCAGGCGGAAGCGGGCGATATTGACTACTACCTCTTCACCGGCAAGCGCGTGCTGGACGTGACGAAAGCCTTTGTGCGCCTGACGGGGAAAACGCTGTTCGGACCGAAGTGGAGCCTGGGCTACAGCGGCTCAACCATGCACTACACCGACGCGCCGGACGCGCAGAATCAGCTGATGAACTTTATTCGCCTGTGCGAAGAGCATGCCATTCCGTGCGACTCGTTCCAGCTCTCCTCCGGCTATACCTCGATTAACGGCAAGCGCTACGTCTTCAACTGGAACTACGACAAAGTGCCGCAGCCGAAGGTGATGAGCCAGGCGTTCCACGAGGCGGGGCTGCGGCTTGCGGCCAACATCAAGCCTTGTCTGTTGCAGGATCATCCCCGCTACAGCGAAGTGGCGGAACGCGGCCTGTTCATTCGCGATTCAGAAACCGATGCGCCTGAACGTTCCAGCTTCTGGGATGACGAAGGATCGCACCTCGACTTCACCAACCCGCAGACGGTGCAGTGGTGGCAGAACGGCGTGACCACGCAGCTGCTGGAGATGGGCATCGACTCCACCTGGAACGACAACAACGAGTATGAAGTGTGGGACGGGGAAGCGCGCTGCTATGGCTTCGGCAAGGAGATAGCCATCAAGCATATTCGCCCGGTGATGCCGCTGCTGATGATGCGCGCCTCGCTGGAAGCGCAGCAGCGCTTTGCGCCGGAAAAGCGTCCGTATCTGATCTCCCGCTCCGGCTGCGCCGGGATGCAGCGCTACGTCCAGACCTGGAGCGGCGACAACCGCACCAACTGGGACACCCTGCGTTATAACATCCGTATGGGGCTGGGCATGAGCCTGTCCGGGCTGTTCAACGTCGGGCACGACGTCGGCGGTTTCTCCGGCGACAAGCCGGACGCCGAGCTGTTCGTGCGCTGGGTGCAGAACGGCGTGATGCACCCGCGCTTTACCATCCACTCGTGGAACGATGACCAAACGGTGAACGAGCCGTGGATGTATCCGGGCGTCACGCCTGCCATCCGCGGCGCGATTGAGCTGCGCTACCGCCTGCTGCCGTATCTTTACACCCTGCTCTGGCAGGCGCACGCCGACGACGAACCGATGCTGCGCCCGACCTTCCTCGATCATGAGCACGATGCGCAGACCTTTGAAGAGTGCGACGACTTCCTGCTGGGCCGCGACCTGCTGGTCGCCAGCGTCGTCGAAGCCGGGCAGCGCGAGCGCCGCGTCTGGCTGCCGGATAACGAAACCGGCTGGTACGATTTTTACACCCACGCGTGGTATGCGGGCGGGCAAGCGATCGTCCTTGATGCGCCGCTGGAAAAACTGCCGCTGCTGGTGCGCGCCGGGGCCGGTCTGCCGCTCAGCGAGCGCATCCGTCACGTGAGCGCCGATAAAGACGATACCCGTGAGCTGAAGCTGTTCCCGGTGAAAGGCGTCGGCACAACCTCGGGGCTGCTGTTTGAAGACGACGGTGAAAGCTGGGGCTACCTGAACGGCAATGCGCTGTGGGTGGAATGGGAAATGGTGTGCGATGGCGCAACCATCAACCTGAAGGTGAACGCTCGCGGCGACTATCGTCCGGCATGGAAGGCGCTGAAGGTATCATTACCGGCGGGGGAAAAACGTACGCTGCGGGTGAATGGAGTTGAAGGGGGCGAGTGGGTGGTGTAGTGCGGCCTGTAGCCCTCACCCTAACCCTCTCCCACAGGGAGAGGGGATAAAATGTAGGCCGGGTAAGGCGAAGCCGCCACCCGGCTATTTTTTAACTCTCGATACCTTTACTGCGCAGGTAATCTTCGTAGTTACCGGTGAAGTCCACCACGCGCTCTGGCGTAATTTCGATCACGCGGGTCGCCAGCGAGCTGACGAACTCACGGTCGTGAGAGACGAAGATCAGGGTGCCCTGATACATCTCCAGCGCCATGTTCAGGGATTCGATCGATTCCATATCCAGGTGGTTAGTCGGTTCGTCCATCACCAGAATATTCGGTTTTTCCATCATCAGCTTGCCGAACAACATACGGCCCTTTTCACCACCGGAGAGCACTTTGGCGGGCTTTTTGATGTCGTCCTGGCTGAACAGCAGACGCCCCAGAATGCTGCGTACCGCCTGCTCATCGTCGCCTTCCTGCTTCCACTGGCTCATCCAGTCGAAGACAGTCAGATCGTTTTCGAATTCATATTCATGGTCCTGCGCGTAGTAACCAATCTGCGCGTTTTCAGACCATTTCACGGTTCCGTTGTCCGGTTGCAGTTCACCCACCAGGGTTTTCAGCATAGTGGATTTACCCACGCCGTTGGCGCCGAGGATGGCAATCTTCTCGCCCACTTCCAGCAGCAGGTTGAAGTTTTTGAACAGCGGGCCTTCATCGAAGCCTTTGGTGAGGGCTTCCACTTCCAGCGCGTTACGGAACAGCTTCTTGTCCTGCTCGAAGCGGATGAACGGGTTCTGACGGCTGGAGGCTTTAACCTCTTCCAGCTTGATTTTGTCGATCTGACGCGCACGCGAGGTCGCCTGACGCGACTTAGAGGCGTTGGCGCTGAAGCGGCTGACGAAGGATTGCAGGTCCGCAATCTGCGCTTTCTTCTTGGCGTTGTCGGCCAGCAGACGTTCACGTGCCTGGGTTGCCGCCGTCATGTACTCATCGTAGTTGCCCGGATAAACGCGCAGCTCGCCGTAGTCCAGATCCGCCATGTGGGTACATACCATGTTCAGGAAATGACGGTCGTGCGAAATGATGATCATGGTGCTGTCGCGATCGTTCAGCGTCTGCTCCAGCCAGCGGATGGTGTCGATGTCCAGGTTGTTGGTCGGTTCGTCGAGCAGCAGGATGTCCGGGTTAGAGAACAGCGCCTGCGCCAGCAGCACACGCAGCTTCCAGCCTGGCGCAACTTCGCTCATCGGACCATAATGCTGTTCAACAGGAATGCCGACGCCCAGCAGCAGCTCGCCCGCACGCGCTTCCGCAGAGTAGCCGTCCATTTCGCCGTATTGCGTTTCCAGGTCGGCCACTTTGTAACCGTCTTCTTCGCTCATCTCAGCGAGACCGTATATACGATCGCGCTCCTGCTTCACTTCCCACAGCTCCGCATGCCCCATGATCACGGTGTCGAGCACGGTGAACTCTTCGAAGGCGAACTGATCCTGACGCAGCTTACCGATGCGCTCGTTAGGGTCGAGCGACACGTTACCGAGCGTTGGCTCCAGGTCACCGCCGAGGATCTTCATAAAGGTGGATTTTCCGCTACCGTTGGCACCAATCAGGCCGTAACGGTTGCCGCCGCCAAATTTGACGGAAATATTTTCGAACAGCGGCTTACTGCCAAACTGCATAGTGACGTTGCTGGTAACTAACACGGAGAGATTCCTGCGAAAAGTGTGATAAACGCGGCATTATGCCACAATTCCGAATTGAGATCCCGTGTTGCAGTAATCCACTAAACTTTAACAAAATCGAAAAAAATGTGATTTCGTACACATCTGAATTCCCAGTTAACGGGAATGCACATATAATGCGCTCCCATTACTGATTCAGACTTATCAACTCATCGCCAGAATGGCTTAGATACCTCGCATAACATGAACATGAAATTAACAACGCTTTTTGCGGCGGCGTTAGCCGTAGTAGGTTTTTGTAAGACCGCGTCTGCGGTGACGTATCCCCTGCCGACAGACGGAAGCCGTCTGGTGGGTGAAAACCAGGTGGTGACGGTGCCGGAAGGTAACACTCAGCCGCTGGAATACTTCGCGGCGCAGTATCAGCTCGGCCTGTCTAACATGCTGGAAGCGAACCCGGGCGTTGACCCGTATCTGCCGAAAGCGGGTACCGTACTCAACATTCCACAGCAGCTGATCCTGCCGGATACCGTGCACGAAGGTATCGTAATTAACAGCGCCGAAATGCGTCTGTATTACTACCCGAAAGGCACCAACACCGTGATCGTTCTGCCTATCGGTATCGGTCAACTGGGTAAAGACACCCCGCTGAACTGGACCACCAAAGTGGAGCGTAAGAAAGCGGGCCCAACCTGGACGCCGACCGCCAAAATGCACGCTGAGTACATTGCTGCCGGTGAACCGCTGCCAGCCGTTGTGCCTGCCGGCCCGGATAACCCGATGGGTCTGTACGCGCTGTACATTGGTCGTCTGTATGCCATCCACGGTACAAACGCCAACTTCGGTATCGGCCTGCGCGTAAGCCACGGCTGCGTGCGTCTGCGTAATGAAGACATCAAATTCCTGTTCGATAACGTGCCGGTTGGTACGCGCGTGCAGTTCATTAACGAACCGGTGAAAGCGACGTCAGAGCCGGATGGCAGCCGTTACATTGAAGTGCATAACCCGCTGTCCACCAGCGAAGATCAGATCAACAACAACGAAATCGTACCGATTAAGCTGACCAGCGCGGTGCAGTCCGTCACCTCTCAGGCGGATGTTGACACGACCATCGTTGACCAGGCGATTCAGAACCGTTCCGGTATGCCGGTGCGTTTAAACTAATCGTGATAATTAAAAAAGCGGACCTTGAAGTCCGCTTTTTTTTATCCGTTATTCACGATAACGATGCCGCCATGGTCATAGCGATAGTGACAATGGGCGTACTCCAGCGGCGTACCATCTTCCAGATAGATCACCTGCTCTACCTCCAGCACCGGGTCGGTTGGCTCGCAGACAAGGTGCTGCATATCCAGCGCACTGGGCTTCAGCGCCCGCACCACACGATACGATCCCATGATCTTCAGCCCCAGCGTCTCCTGCACATACCGGAATACCGAACTTTCAAGATGGGTTTTGTTCAGACCGGGGACCAGATTGAGCGGCATTACCGTGGCGTCCAGAGACATCGGCTCACCGTTCAGTAAACGCAGACGGATAAAGTCATAGATCGGCGTATCCGGATTTATCATCAGCGATGCCTGCTCTTTCTCGTTCGGGAAACGCAGTTCGAAGTGCACAACCTGACTGCTCACCGTGCCTAAATGTTCCCAGGTTTTGGTCGCCCCGAAGTAGTCGCTGCCGGAGAGATCCCACTGGGAAAGCTGGAGGAAATTTTTGCGGATGAACGTGCCCTGCCCCTGTCGGGTATAGACCAGCCCTTCGACAATCAGCTGACGCATCGCCTGCTGAATGGTCATCCGGCTGGTGCTGAACTCCGCCGCCAGCGCGAACTGGTCCGGCAGCGGTTCATTGGCGGCGTACTGCTGGCTGATGATGCGTTTTTTAATTTCCCGCGCTATGGTGATGTACTTCGCCGCCATCGTCCTTCCTTAAATTAGTGTTCTGTCCCGCTGTTTTTTAAAGCCACTCGCTCGGCAACTTTGAGGAAAGGCAGGTAGAAGAATACACCAAATACGATGATTGCCAACTGCACCACTACCGCGCGCCAGTCCCCCGCCGTCGCCAGCCAGGCGCTGAGAATTGGCGGCGTGGTCCACGGGATCATCACCACGCAGCGCGACATGAACCCCAGCGTGGTACAGAGCCACGCAAAGTAAATCCCGATAGCAGGCAGCAGCACAAACGGGATCATAAGCGGCAGGTTAAAGACTATCGGCAGGCCGAAAATCACCGGCTCGTTGATGTTAAACAGACCCGGCGCCAGCGACAGACGCGCCACCTGCTTCGCTGATTTCTGTCTTGAGAAGATGAAGATAGCGATCAGCAATGAGATTGTGCTGCCCGTCCCGCCCACCATGCCAAAGGTCGGCACAAAGATGTTGTTGATGATGTGCGGGATCGGCTGGCCGTTGGCGAAGGCCAGCATATTTTCATTGGTATTGATCAGCAGGAACGGCTCCAGCACCACGCTGTTGACCACCGACTGATGAATACCGAGCGTGAACAGGAAGTTACCGAAGCTGTAGATGAAAATCGTCCCGGGCAGACTGGTGTTGATCAGCCGCAGCGGCTGCTGAATAAATGTCGTAATGAGATGGATCAGATCCGTGTGCAGCACGTTCGCCAGTATGGCCGCCAGCACCGCAAACAGGGAGAGCGTGAGGATCGTCGGGATCAGCGCGGTAAAGGATTTACTCACCGCTGGCGGTACGTTCTCCCCGAGCGAAATGTGCAGCGCCTTCAGCCGTGAAATGGCGATAAACAGCTCGGTTGAGAGCAGCCCAATCAGCACCCCGGCGAAAATCCCGGTGGAGCCAATATTGGTGAACGTCAGCACCTGGGTGACGTTCACCGTGGCGTCGCTGCCGACGGGGGTAATCTGTAAGCGCATCGGCATCATGATAATGAAACTGCTGACGGCGATAACCACTGCCGAGACCGGATTGTCGAAATCTTTGTTGCGCGCCAGCGACCAGGCAATCATCGGGGCCAGCAGCAGCGCGGCGATGTTCAGCGTGCCGTTGATAATCGCCTCGCCCCACACCTTAAACTGCGTAAGCGTGTCGCCCGCAAAAATCCACGGGAACACCACGTTATTCACCAGCACCGCCAGACCGGCAAGGATGAAAATCGGCATTACCGTGGCGAAGGCATCGCGCAGGGAGCGAAGATGCACCTGGTTTGCCAGGCGCGCCGAGAACTCTACAAATTTATCGACAAAAGTCTGCATGTGCGGTGTTATTTTTGTTTCAGACATAGCGGAGTGTTCCCATTAATCAGTCACAAAAACGGCCCGGCAGCGTACGGCTTACATCTCGCGTCCGTTGGTATGGATAACCTGTTTTAACCACGCGTAGCTCTTCTTCGGCACGCGCTTCAGGTCTTTCAGGTCGTGATTTTCACGGTTGACGTAGACCACGCCGTAGCGCTTGCGCATGTCACCCTGCGAGCTGAGAATGTCAATCAACCCCCAGCCGAGATAGCCCATCACCTCTGCCCCATCCTCGAATATTGCCGCTTTCATCGCCTCGATGTGCGCCCGGTGGTAGTCGATGCGGTAGGTGTCCTCAATCGGATTCACGCCATCCCAGGACTCAATCACCCCAATACCGTTCTCAATCGGGAATACCGGCATCCGCCAGTCGTTGGCGTAGCGGGTGATGATGGTGCGAAAGCCCAGCGGATCGATCTGCCAGTTCCACTCGGTGGCCTTCAGGTACGGATTGTTTTTCTCGCCGTGCAGCAGGTAATAGTTAACCGGCGTGCCTTCCGGGATGGCATCGCTGTCCAGCGTTTTGCTGGCGTAGTAGCTGAAGGCCATAAAGTCGTTCTTCGTGCGCGCAAACAGCGCGAGATCGTCTGCGCGGTAGATATCGCCGAAGCCCTCCTGCTCCACCACCGCCATTACCGCCGGGCTGTAGCCCTGGCCCGCGAAGACGCGCAGCAGGTTCTGGTTGAGGAATTCGTCGTACTGCTGGGCGCAGAAGATATCGCGCGGTTTGCAGGTGGCCGGATAAATAAGCTGGTGCGCCAGCATGCCGCCCATCAGCTTGCCCGGCTTAGTCTGGTGCAGGTATTCGGTCAGAGTCATGTGCGCCACCATCGCATGGTGCTGAAGCTCATACAGCTCACGCAGGGTTTGCTCACCTTTCATGTAACCGGAAATGCGAAAAGCTTCCGGCATATGGAAAATGTTCTGCTCGTTGAAGGTCAGCCAGTACTTCACCCGGTCAGCGAAGCAGTCGATCATCTTTTTGCCGTAGCGGATAAAGGCGTCCACCACGCGGCGATCGTTGAAGCCGTTGTACTCCTGCGCCAGCGCCAGCGGCATATCGAAGTGGTAGAGACAGACCATCGGCTCGATACCGCGGGCGAGCAAATCGTCAATAAAGCGGTCGTAAAAGGCGATGCCCTCGTCGTTGAACTCGCCGTCACCCTGCGGGCAGATGCGGCTCCAGGAGATCTGGAAGCGGTAGCAGTTTATGCCCAGATCCTGCATCAGGTCGAAATCTTCCCGGTAGCGGTGGTAGGAGTCGGTCGCCACTTTCCAGTCAGAGATGTTTTCACCGGCTTCCCGAATGTCATACACCGACATCCCCTTCCCGCCCTCATTCCAGGCCCCTTCCGTCTGCATGCTGGATACCGAGTTGCCCCATAAAAAGTTGGCTGGCAGTGATTTGTTCATGGTTGCTCCCTTTATGACTAGTCATTTAAATTTCATGACTAGTCATATAGGCGAAGATGAAATGTCGATCAAAGGTATGGATCGTTTTTTGTGAGGTTGATGGAAATAAAAAGCCCCGGCAGTTGCCGAGGCTAAGTTCCTGTTTAACGTTTAAAGCCCGCTTTCGGCTGCAATTTTTGCCTGGGCAATTACTCCGGCATTGAATATGGGATGCTCGTGATTGTTCGTTAAGTCACGAACGCGGTAGATTTTCCATGCATCATCTTCACGACGAAGAAATACTTTAAGGTGAATGCTCCTCCCGCCACCTGCCCCTTCCATCACCTTGACTACTTCCCCGTTTAAAAATGGCCTTGCGTTTTCCACCCGTAACGCAGGTATCCATTCGCGGGCGTAATCCTGGGTATACGTAAAATAGTCAGACTCTATTAATTCTTGTTCCGGGATTTCCTGAATAGCACCAATGCGAGCAATAGTATCAGCAGAAACATATTTACGCAGTTCGTCGGCAGGATAGGGCCTGGCTTCATTACTGCCGAATGCACAAAGATAGGATTTATAAAATGATTCGGTAGTATCTTTCGCACTCTGATCTTGACTGGCAGCAGAACTACATCCCACCAGCAACATAGCGACTGATAAAAATATCCTTTTCATCAATGCATCCTGTAAATTTTAAAGGATGGTTGCATTTTGCGGTACCCAGGCCCCGGATACATGCTTTTTTGAACAAAATCAGAAATCCACTGCGTGCCGTCATACATAGTCATGTGACCTATGCCGTTTCCTCCGGGATAAGGCTGTATCACAGCCACATCGCCAGCTATTAAAGTCGAACCGGGCGGCAGCTCACGGAATCCAGCACGTAATAATTCCGCCCCAGAATCTTTTGCATAATCTGTATTAGGCACCTTAACACCTCCAGCCAGAATCGCCAGACGGGTAAACTTAGCACATTCACTATGAGAGTGCCCCAGCGCGTGTGAACGAAGATACGAAACAGCAACATCTTTATTCCAACTCATTCTTAGTTCCCTTAAGTAAGTAAGAACGGAATTATTGTGCCAGTCATTAACCTGATGTTGGTTAAATAATGCTTAAATTTGTCCGGCCAAAATATTAATTTCGCGCCCAATAAAAAGGCCGGATTCGCTGCGCGGATCCGGCCAGAGTCATCGCTGTTAAAAGATTATCCGCGCGGGGCGTCGCCAAAGACGCTGTAGTCTGGGAGCCGCACCTGCTGATACGGCTCCCAGCCGCCGCCGAGGGCTTTGTAGAGCGCCACCAGGTCAAGCGCGCTCTGCACCTGCGCCTGCGCCCGCTGCTGTTCGGCCTGAGCGAGCTGACGCTGGGCGTCCAGCACGTCAATAAAGCTGGCGATCCCCTGCCGGTAGCTGTCGCTGGCGAGATCAAAGGCGTTTTGCAGCGCGTCGATGGTTTTCGCCAGGCCCGCTTCACGCTGCTGGTCGGTGCGATAGCTCACCAGCGCGTTTTCAACGTCGCCGAGCGCCGTCAGCACCGTCTGACGATAGTCCAGCACCGCCGCCCCCTGCTGCGCGCGCGCCACCTTAACGCTGGAGACCAGCCGACCGCCCTGGAAAATCGGTATGGAAACCTGCGGGCCAAAGCTGTAGAAGTGGCTGCTCCAGTCGGTTAGCCAGTTGGATTCGCTGTTGCGCAAGCCAAACTGCCCGGAGAGGGTAAAGCTCGGGAACAGCTCTGCCACCGAGACGCCAATCTGCGCCGTGGCGGCATGGAGATTCGCCTCCGCTTCGCGCACGTCCGGGCGACGGCGTGCGAGGGTGGACGGAATACCGGTCTGCACAATATCCGGCAGGGCAAGCATCGGCTGTACGGATTGCAGTTCGGCATCCAGCGCGCCCGGCGGCTTACCAAGGAGGATCGCCAGCCCGTTCATCGCCTGGCGTTCCTGCGCCTGATACTGCGGCAGCTGGGCTTCAAGATTGCCCAGCTGCGCCCGGGCGTTCTCCACGTCCATCTGCGGCGACAGCCCGCCCCGCTGGCGGCTTTCGGTCAGATCCAGCGTCTGCTGTGCGCTTTCAATTTGCGTATTAAGCGTGGCAATGATGCTCTGCGCCCCACGCAGCTGTAGCCACGCCCGCGCCACTTCGGCTTCCAGCGAGACCAGCGCATCGTTACGCTGCTCGATCGCTGCCCGCTGCTGCGCCTCGGCCGCTTCTACCTGACGGCGCACCTTGCCCCACAGGTCGATTTCCCACTGGGCGTCGAAGCTGCCCTGATAGAGGTTAATCGGCTGCGTCAGCGGGCCTAACGCGCCCCGCAGTTCAGGATCGACATTATTCAACTGGTCGTACACACCGTGGGATTTTAGCTCCCCTTCCAGCCCAAGCTGCTGGCGCGTCGCCTGCACATTGCCATTCACCGACGGGAAAAACGCCCCGCCGGCCTGGTTAATCTGTTCGCGCGCCCCGGCAATGCGTAATACGGTTTGCTGTAGCGTCAGATTTCCGGCGATGGCGCGTTCAATCAGGCTGTCGAGCTGCGGCGAGCCGAAGGTTTTCCACCAGCGCGGGTTAGTGGCGGCGGAGGAAGTTTGCGATTTCACCGCGCTGTCGCCCTTATCGTTCCAGTGCGTGGTGGCGAGCGGTGCAGGCTGTTGGTAGTCCGGCCCGACGGCGCAACCCACCAGCAGCATCATTATCATCAGGGGGTGTAAACGTCTGTGTATCATCAGTGTGCTCCTGCACTCCCCTCGCTCTTAACCGGCGAGAGCAATAAACAAAACGGAATCAGTAATAAGGCCACCGCGCTCAGAATGGTGAAGACGTCAATGTAGGCCAGAAAGCGCGACTGCTCGATCATCGTCTGGTACATCCGTCCAGTGGCAATGCCGGTCGGATCGCCCACCTGAGTGGTGAAGTTCTGGATCGCCTGGGCGCTTTCGCGAATCGCCAGCTGGAATTGCTCGTTAAACGGCGAAGCGTGGTAAGCCAGATGCGCGCTGTGCGCCTGCGAGCGCTCGGTGATCGCCGCCGTCGATAGCGAAATCCCAATAGAGCCGGCCACGTTGCGGAACATGGTAAACAGCGCCGCCGCGTCGGCGTTAAGCCGCCTCGGGATCGAGATAAAAGCAATGGTGGTGAGGGGCACAAACAGGAACCCCAGTCCAATCGACTGAGCGCTGCGGAACAGCACCAGCGTTTCGAAATCGATATCCGGCGTCAGCGTGCGGGACCAGAAGAACGACACCGCCAGGCAGGTAAAGCCAAAGGCAATAATCCAGCGCGTCTGCACCACCGGCATCAGCTTCAGCACCAGCGGGATGGTCAGCACAATCAGTACCGCGCCGGGCGAGAGCACCAGCCCGGACCAGGTGGCGGTATAGCCCAAATCCTGCTGCGCCAGCTGCGGAATAACCACCGAACTGCCGTACAGGATCATCGCCATCCCCGCCATCAGCAGGCTGGAGATCGCAAAGTTGCGGTCCTTCATACAGTGCAGATCCACCACCGGCTTTCTGGCATACATCAGCCAGTAGATCGCGCCGATAATACCGACCAGCGTCAGTACTGCGAAGGTGCGGATAAAGTTCGAATAAAACCAATCATCATCTTCGCCCCGGTCGAGCATCACCTGCAAACAGCCAAGACCGAGGGCGATCAGGCCTATCCCCGTCCAGTCGACGGTGAGCTTCTCTTCCGACTTTTTCTCCCACGGCGGATCTTCCAGCAGCTGATAGATGGCCAGCACCGTCACAATCCCTACCGGGATATTGATAAAGAACACCCAGCGCCAGGAGTAGTTATCGGTGATCCAGCCCCCCAGCGTGGGGCCGAGTACCGGCGCGACGATAATGGCAATGGATGAAAGGCCAAAGGCTTTGCCCCTGTCCTCCGGCTTAAAGTAATCGAGTTGCACCGACTGCTGGGTAGGCTGCAACCCGCCGCCAAAGAACCCCTGCATCACGCGGAACAGGATGATTTGCCATAGCTCGGTGGCGATACCGCACAGGAACGAGCAGATGGTGAACATCACAATGCAGATCAGGAAGAACTGTTTGCGGCCAAACAGGCGGCTGAGAAAGGCCGAAATCGGCAGCACGATGCCGTTCGCCACCAGGTAGCTGGTGAGCACCCAGGTGGATTCGTCATAGCTGGCCGAGAGCGAGCCCGCGACGTGGGGCAGCGCCACGTTGACGATGGTGGTGTCCAGAATTTCCATAAACACCGCCAGGGTGACCACAATCGCCACCGCCCACGGGTTACTGGCTGGCTTCCAGTTATCGTGGCTGTGATCCGTCATTCCACGGTGACCTTCGGTTCAACCGACAGCCCCAGCGGCAGCGGCTTGTTCGGATCCAGCCCTTTATCAATCACGATTTTCACCGGTACGCGCTGAACGATCTTCACAAAGTTACCGGTGGCGTTTTCCGACGGGAAGGCGGAGAAGCGCGAGCCGCTGCCCTGCTGGATGCTGTCGATATGGCCTTCCAGCTCCATATCCGGCCAGGCATCGACGGACACGGTCACTTTGTCGCCCGGCTTCATGCGCTCAAGCTGCGACTCCTTGAAATTCGCCACCACCCACACGTTCGGGGAAACCAGCGAGAACAGCGCCGTGCCGGCCTGCACCAGCGTACCGGGCTGGACGTTGCGTTTGGTGACGAAACCGTCGAACGGGGCGCGGACTTCGGTATAAGAGAGGTTCAGGTTGGCGGTTTCCAGCTGCGCTCTGGCCTGATCGACCTGCCGTTCGCGGGCTTCGACGTTGGTCTCCTGCTGGCGGATTTGCAGCTGGACCTGCTCCGCCACCTCCAGCTGCGCCTGGGCGCTGGCCAGCCCCGCCTGCGCACTGCGCAGCTGAGCGTTCGCGGCATCGATACTTTGTTGCGTGGTCGCGCGCGGGTCAACGCCGCGCTGACGGCGGTACTCCGCCTGCGCGTTGGCCATATCCGCCTGGGCTTTAAGTACCTGGGCTTTGGCTTCATCACGCTGGGCGGGATATTGCACCTTCGAGAGCGCCAGCTGCGCCTGGGCCTGATGCAACTGCGCAACCGCCAGCCCAAGCTGGGCCTGAGCCTGATCGCGCTGAGCGGTGGTATCACGCGGATCGATCACCACCAGCACATCCCCTTTTTTCACGCGCTGGTTATCCCGTACGCGAAGTTCTGTGACGTAGCCTGCCGTTTTTGGGGCAATGGTCACTACGTCGCCATCGGTGAAGGCGTCGTCGGTGGTCTCTTCGTTACGGGTTAAAAACCACCAGACCAGCGCCACAATCACCATCACGATGACCACGATACCAAGGATAATTAACGGTTTTTTCCCCGGGCGCTTGCGTTCGTTATTGTTTTGATCCTGCTCGTCAGCAGGTGGGTTTTGATCTTCTGCCATAGTTCAGCAACGGTCCTGTCAGTGAGCGGCATCACACTATGCCGTTCACTAAAGCTAGGACGTTGCTATACATTTGCCAGGAAAAACTGACAAATTGCGCACTATATGAGAAGGAATAGTCCGAAACCGACCGCCGCTGACCAGAGCAGCATCGGGATTGACCATAAATGGAAGCGCCACCAGATGCGGCGATCGTTGGCCATCCGCAGGGCGATGAGGTTAGCCAGCGAGCCGGGCAGCAGCCCAAAGCCGCCGACGTTGACCGCCCACGCCAGCAGTACCGTAGGGGGAACATAGTTAAGCAGCAAAATGGTGGACGGCACGTTACTGATCACCTGCGAGAGACCAATCGCCGTCAGCCATAATCCCGGCTGCGACAGACCGCCAACGCTATGGAGAACGTTCTGCAATACCGGGAGCTGGATCAGCAGATGGACGTCAATAAACATCGCCATAAACACCAGCAGCAGCGTCCAGTCAACGCTCACCAGCACCCGCCGGGCGAGGAACAGGAAGCCACACGCCACCAGCAGCGCGCCAGCCAGCGCCTGGTTTAATTCCAGCGCGATAAGAAAAACGATATACAGCCCCAGGCAGCTCCAGACGAGACGCGGCTGCCACTGGGGGCCGGTTGTACCGCTGTGGTACTGCAACGATTTATTCGGGAAAGCAAACCAGCCCACCGCCAGCAGCGACGCCACGATAGCCAGCGCCAACGGCGCCATCTGCCCGGTAAATGCGGTAAACGACAGGCCGGAGCGTCCCCACAGCAGAATGTTCTGCGGGTTACCGATCGGCGTGAGCAGCGAGCCCGCATTGACGGCCAGCGCTTCAAAGATAATCAGACGGGTAACCGGTATTTCGCACAGTTTACGCAGCGTGAGCGTAAGCGGCACCACGATAAACAACGCCACGTCATTAGTGAGAAACGTCGACAGCAGCGCCGCCGAAAAGACCATGAACAGGGCCAGCTTGCGCTCGGTGGCGAAGCGGCGCACCATTTTGCGCCCCAGCACGTCAAAATAGCCGCTCAGCTCCACGCCTTTGGTGAGCATCATCAAACCGCTCAGGGTAATAATGGTGCGCCAGTCTATGGCCGCCGGCCAGGTGTGCGGCGTGAAGGGCACAAAGACGCTGAGCCCAACGCCAGTGATAAGTAAAAGATGGAAAAAGCGATCGCGTTTCAGGGCCTGCAAGCCGGGGATGTTCATTCAGCGGAGGGACCGTATTTGAGCGTAAATTCGCGGAACTTCACCAGCGTCTCTTCGCTGACGTGGTGTTCCATACCTTCGGCATCCCGACGGGCAATTTCCGGGCTGACGCCCAGCACCAGTAAAAAATTCTCGACGATCTGATGGCGCTCGCGGCTCTCCTGCGCCAGTTTTTCGCCTTCAGCGGTGAGAAACACCCCGCGCCAGGGGATCATCTCGATCAGCCCGACCGACGCCAGACGTTTTAACATTTTGGCAACGGTTGGCTGCGACACCCCAAGGCGTGCGGCCATATCCACCTGGCGCGCTTCTCCAACCTCACGAATCAAATCAGAGATCAGTTCGACATAATCATCAATCAGCTCCCGGCGATGCGCCTCGCGCACCTGGCGGAAGCCTTCCACATGCTCTTCAACGTTCACCAGTTGCGTCGTTTTTTTTGTTGTTGGCTTACCTGCGCGACGGTTCATTGTGCTTCCTCAATGGGGTTGACGCTTCCAGCGCCCTGTAACGGAGCGCACATTGTAAACCATAGCTCTACAAGCACAAAAAATTAACGAATTAGCCATAGCTATACAATATAGCCTGTGCTATATCTGTATGTAATGCAGTCACCCTTCACGGATCGAAGGGATCATGAATCAGGAGGTCTTATGAACGAATTCAAGAGGTGTATGAACGTGTTTACCCACTCTCCTTTTAAAGTGCGCCTGATGCTGTTGAACATGCTGTGCGATATGTTTAACGCCAAACCCCAGCAGGACGACAACTCTTCCCACTAAGCGGCGTCGCGGTACGCCGCTTCATTTTCCTGTCACACTTTCGCTGTAAGCTGGCCTGTTCCCGATTATTTTTGCGTATTTGCAGCCCCCTTCGCAAAACATCTGTTTAGCAACTGTTGACCTTAATTCACGCTCGCACTATCTTCTTGCAGCCCTGCACAATTTGCGGCTCGCTGAAGCGGACCTCTCATTCCCTTTCCACGCACTGTCCGGCAGGCTTTGACCCTTGACGCCAGGGTGAGCACATGGCGTTTTCGTGATAGTGATCTATGAACGTAACCCTGATTGATACACTTGTTACCCGCAGCCGGGGCTTAAGCCCGTGGACGGGATTCTATTTTTTGCAATCGCTGTTGATTAACTTTGCTCTTGGCTACCCCTTTAGCCTGCTTTATGCCGTCGGGTTCACCTGTATTCTTCACCTTCTCTGGCGAAGCGCACCGCGCATGCAGAAGGTGCTTATCGGGATCTGTTCTCTGGTTGCTGCCGCCTATTTCCCGTTTGGCCAGGCCTATGGCGCGCCAAACTTTAATACCCTGCTGGCGCTCCACTCCACCAATATGGAAGAGTCCACAGAGATCCTGACGATCTTTCCGTGGTACAACTACGTGGTTGGCCTTTTCATTTTTGCCCTCGGCGTGATTGCGGTTCGCCGTAAGCCCGTCGGGAAAAAGGCATGGGGTAAAATTGAAAGCCTGTGTCTGGCCTTTAGCGTGGTGACGTTTTTTGTTGCGCCGGTACAAAATCTGGCCTGGGGCGGCGTGTTTAAGCTTAAAGATACCGGGTATCCGGTGTTTCGCTTCGTTAAAGACGTGGTGGTGAATAACGAGGAAGTGCTCGACGAGCAGGCACGTATGGCCGAGCTTTCCACCATGAAAGACACCTGGAACGTGCTGGCGGTGAAACCGAAGTATCACACCTACGTGGTGGTGATCGGAGAAAGCGCGCGTCGCGATGCGCTCGGCGCGTTTGGCGGTCACTGGGATAACGCGCCGTTTGCCAGCGCCGTTAACGGTACGCTGTTTACCGACTACGTGGCGGCCAGCGGCTCGACGCAGAAATCACTCGGTCTGACGCTCAACCGCGTGGTGGATGGAAAACCGCAGTTTCAGGATAATTTTGTCACCCTGGCCAACCGGGCAGGTTTTCAGACATGGTGGTTCTCTAACCAGGGACAGATCGGCGAATATGATACCGCCATCGCCAGCATCGCGAAGCGTGCCGATGAGGTACAGTTCCTGAAAAGCGGTGATTTCGAAGCCGATAAAAACACAAAAGATGAAGCGTTGCTAAAAATGACGGCGCAGGTCTTTGCTACTCAGCGCACCCAGCCGCAGCTGATTGTCCTGCACCTGATGGGGTCACACCCGCAGGCATGCGATCGTACCGGGGGAAAATATGCGGAGTTTGTGCAATCCAAAGAGACGTCCTGCTACCTCTACACCATGACGCAAACCGACGATCTGCTCAGCAAGCTGTACGGGCAGCTGCGCAACAGCGGCGACAGCTTCTCGATGGTCTATTTCTCTGACCACGGCCTGGCGTTTAAGGAGCGCGGTAAAGAGGTGCAGTATCTGGCCCATGATGACAAGTTCCAGCAGAACTTCCAGGTACCGTTTATGGTGCTGTCGAGTGATGACAAAACGCATCGCATTATAAAAGCGCGCCGTTCCGCGAACGATTTCCTGAAATTCTTCTCACAGTGGACGGGGATTAAGGCGAAAGAGATAAAAAATGATTACCCGTTTATCTCCGGGAAGAAGGGCCCGCCAGTTTACATTACCAACTTTAAGTTACAGAAAGTCGACTATAACCATCTTGGGACGGATATTTTCGATATTAAGAGTAAGTGATCTCTGCCGTTTCGTGCGGGCTGATGCCCTCACCCTGGCCCTCTCCCACGGGGCTGAGGGTTCCCCAGAAAAATGAAAAGCACGATGAAGTGTGATCTACTGGTTGCGCTAACAAATCA